>JAHKAF010000030.1 GCA_018825865.1 Nanobdellota archaeon
AGACAAAGGAATTGATTAAGAAAGAAGTTGAAGAAATGTTTGGAGTTAAGGTTGACAAGATTAGGACTCTGGTTCGGGGGAATAAAAAATATGCTTATGTTAAATTAAATGAAAAGTTTCTGGCGATTGACGTGGCTACGAAGCTGGGGTTGATGTAATGGGAAAGAGAATAATCTCACAGCGACGTGGAAGAGGGACGCATACTTACAAAGTTCGGAGAAAGGCGTTTAGATTTAAGCCACAATACCCAAAGAATCTCGCGGGAGATGGAACTGTTGTTAAGATATTTGATTCTGCAGCACACAGTTCTCCGTTGGCAAAGGTGACTTATAGTGAAGGAAGTTTTCTTATGCATGCATTTAAGGGAATGTTTGAAGGACAGAAGATAACGTTTGGTGGAGAAAAGGGAGGAATAAGAAATGTGGGAACTATTCCATTAAAGACAAAGGTATTTAATATTGAGTCAAGACCAGGTGATGGTGGAAAGTTCATGAAAAGTGGAGGGAACTCTGCGATGATTCATAAAATTGTTGGGGATGATGTTTTTGTCTTGTTCCCGTCGAAGAAAACAAAAAAGCTTAATAAAAACTGCAGGGCAACTATTGGTGTTGCTGCTGGTGCTGGGAGACTGGACAAGCCAATTGTCAAGGCAGGAAAGCAGTTTCACATTAAAAAATCAAAAAGTAAATTATGGCCTCGGACATCTGCAGTTAAGATGAATGCTATTGACCATCCTTTTGGTTCAGGACGTGGAAAGAATCCAAAGAGCAAGATTGCAAAGAGAAATGCTCCTCCTGGAAGAAGAGTTGGATTGGTTCGACCGAGGAGGACTGGTAAGAGAAAATGATGAATCATTTTCATTCGCTCGTCTCTAACGAGCCAAACGAGAGGAAATAAAATGGAACTAAAGAAAAAAGAATTTACATACAAAGGAAAGACAGTTGACGAGTTGAAAACTTTGGATGTGCGGGAGTTTGCGAAAATGGTGCGGTCGAGACAGCGACGGACTATGTTTAGGACTTTCCAGGAAATTGAGAAATTCATTAATCGTTCAAAAGTTAAAATAGAGAAAGGTAAGATGGTAAAAACTCATCAGAGGTCGTTGATTGTTGTTCCGCAGATGGTGGGCTGGAAGATTGGAATCTATAATGGACAGAAATTTGTTCCTGTTGAAGTTATAGGGGAAATGCTCGGACATAAATTCGGGGAGTTCGCGCCGACGAGGGCGAGAATCAAACACGGAAAACTTGGAGTCGGAGCAACTAAAGGAAGTAAACATAAGAGTAAAAAATAATGGCAAACACAGAAAAACCAACTACAATTGCTGAAAAGAAAAGAGCAGGCGTAACTAAAGCTCCAAAAGAAAAAATTCAAAAGATAACTAAAACTAAAGTTTCAGATGAGAAAGTAGTTAAAACAGAAAAAATCGTCGAGGATACACAACCTCAAACTGATGAGCAAACCAAAGCAGAAGAAAAACAAAAAGAAGAAACTAAAGAAACTCCAAAAGAAGAAACTAAAGAAACTCCAAAAGAAGATAAGAAAAAACTTCCTCAGAAAAAAGCTGTTAAGAAAGATGATGTTGCTGTGAATGCTAAGGGTTTGCATATCTCCACAAAGTATGCTATTGAATTATGCAAGTTTGTCAAGGGAAAAAAGATTGACAGAGCAATTGAGGATTTAGAGTTGGTTATTGTTAAGAAAAAATCTGTTCCAATGAAAGGTGAGATTCCACATAGAAAAGGTCCTGGAGGAAGAGGCTCTGGTTCAGGAAGATATCCTAAGAAAGCTTCTGAGAGTTTTATTATGTTATTGAAAAGTTTAAGAGCGAATGCAAATAACCATGAGGTTGATGACCCTGTTATTACCGAGGCTGTTGCAAATATTGCGCAGAGACCTTTTGCAAGGGGAGGTAGAAGAAGAAAGAGGACGCATGTTACAATTAAAGCTCGGGAGCGCCGCTCGGCGTACCCCAAATTGCTGAGTAAAGGGGCAAAGAAGATTGTTAAGAAAACTAAAAATAAAATTGAGGGGCGATTAAGACAATAAAAATGGAAGAAAGAATAACAGTTAAGTTCAAGAAAGATGAGTTCGCACTTAAAGAGTCAATCAAGCAAAATCTTGGGAAAGGAAAAGTCAGCAAAGTTATTATTCAGTATACTCCGGTTGGAGAAAAGATAATTATCTCGACGCATAAGCCAGGGTTGGTTATTGGGCGAAAAGGTGCGAAGATAAATGAATTGACAGAGATTATGAAAAAGGAATACAAACTTGAGAATCCGCATATTGAAATTGACGAGATAAAACAACCAGAGTTTGATGCACAGATAATGGCGGACGAGATTGCGCTTGGTCTGGAAAGGTTTGGCCCGATAAGATTTAAAGTGATTGCATATAGGGCTTTGCAGAAAATCCTCGAGGCTGGCGCGCTTGGAGTTGAAATAAGATTGAATGGTAAACTTCCTGGTGCAAGGGCAAAGTCATGGAGGTTCGCACAAGGTTATCTTAAGAAAACAGGTGACAGCGCAAAAGTTGTCGACAGGGCACAGGCAAGAGCAGAAACAAAACCAGGGACAGTCGGAGTAAAAGTCGCTATACTCTCACCTTATGCAATATTAAAAGATAAAATTAATGTTACTAGTGAACTTATTGAAAAATTAAAAAGCAACCTCGCTGAATCTGAACTTCCAGAAATTATAGTTAAGAAGAAAACAACGCGGAGTTCGGGGGCAAAGAAAACAGCGAAGAGGAAAGTGAATAAAAAGACAGTTGGAGAGAAGAAATGAAATATAAGGATATTCAAAAATTGAGTAAAGGCGACAGAGAGAAGAAGTTGAAGGAATTAAAAATGGAATTGGTTAAGTCAAAGGTGGTTTCTTCAAAAGGTAGCGGGAGCTCAAAAACCAAACAGATTAAAAAGCTTATTGCGCGAATGCTTACATCATTTTCCTTAGAAAATCAAGAATTTTCTCGGACGCGGAATCATGGCGAACTTAAGCGCGACCGAAGAAGAAAGATTTCATCTTCCTTAGAGAATAAAAATACTAAGGAGACGAATAAATAACAATGGAAATATGTCCAAAATGCGGCTTGCCTGAGCAGGCCTGTGTATGTGAACAGATTGTGAAAAGTTCGCAGAGGATAACCGTGACAACAGACAAAAAACGATACGGAAAAATCGTTACTGTGGTTAAAGGATTTGAAGGAGACGTCGATGTGAAGAAGATTGCAAAGGCTCTAAAAAACGAGCTTGCTTGCGGGGGAACAGGAAAAGACAACATCATTGAACTCCAAGGAGACCATAGGAAAAAAATAAAAGGTCTGTTAATCAAACACGGATTTGAAGAGGACTCAATCAGCGAGTAAACATACACGAACAAGAGAGAATAAAAATGAAAGAAAAAGAAAGCAAGAAGAAGGAAACGGCGAAGAAGAACTTAGCTGAAGCTAGCGCTTCGGGAAAGAAGACTGTTAGTAAACAAAAATCAAAAACTGATAAACTTAAACAAAAGACTTCAGATTCTTCTGTTACCAAAGCTAAACAATCAGACGAGCTGGGAGCGAGTGAGCAATATTGCAAAGATAAAGATTGTCCTATTCACGGAAATTTGAAAGCGAGAGGACGAACTTTTGAGGGAATAGTAACTAGCAAGTTCCATAAGAGGATTGCGATTGAGTTTGAAAGAATGATTTATATTAGAAAATATGAAAGGTATGCGAAGTCTAAGACAAAAATTCACGCGAGACTTCCAATTTGCATGGAAAAAGAAATCAATGTCGGAGATTTAATCCAAATCCAAGAATGCAGGCCTTTGAGTAAGATAATCCATTTTGTCGTCGTGAAAAAAATTAAAGCTAAGGAGGAAGGGAAATGAAACCAGTATCGGCATGAGCAAATCACAGATTTCCACTAACCCTCACAGGAGGTAGAAGATGAAACCTGTGAGTGCTAAACCAACACGAGCATTTAATTTAGGGGCGAATATGATTGCTGCAGATAATAGCGGGGCAAAGATTGTGAAGATAGTTTCAGTTAAGAGAGGTAAGACAAAGAAGACTCGGCAGGGTTATGCGAAGATTGCTGACCAAGTTAAAGTTAGTATTAGAAAAGGAATTCCTGATATGAAAGGAAAGGTTTTCGATGCTGTTATAATCAGGCAGAGAAGGTCTTGGAGAAGATTGACTGGGGAAAGAATTGCATTTGAAGATAATGCAGTTGCTATTTTAAAGGATGATAAAGGAAATCCAAAAGGAACTCAAATTAAAGGCCCGGTTGCAAGGGAGGTACAAGAGCGATGGCCTTCGGTCGCGAAAATCGCGAGTATTGTGGTTTAAGATGAAACAAAAATTTAGCACATCATGGAAATCTTCGAAACAGCCTCGGAAACAGAGAAAATATTTAGCGAATGCTCCGTTGCATCTTAAGAGAAAAATGTTAAGTGTGAATTTGTCGAAGGAGTTAAGGAAAAAACATGGAAAGAGAAATATTCCTGTTGTAAAAGGGGACAAGGTTAAGGTTATGAGGGGCAAGTTTAAGAAGAAGCAGGGCAAAGTTACAGAGGTTAAAACAAAAATGATGAAGATATATATTGAAGGAATTCAGGTTAAGAAACAGGAAGGTTCAAAGGTTAATGTTCCTCTGCGAGCGTCGAATTTGCAAATTGTTGAATTGAATTTAAATGATAAGAAGAGAATGACTAAATTAGGGGGGAAAGGAGAGAAGAAAATGGATAAGACCGAAGAGAAAAAGGTTGAAGTTAAGAAAGTTCAAACTAAAAAGGCGAAGGAGGTAACCAAATAATGAGACAGGCACACGCGACGAATATATTAGAGATGTTCTACTTTAGAGAATCCCCTCCTAGTTCGATGAGCTCAACAGAAGTAGCAAATAATTTAGGGGTTAGTTATAGCTCAGCACGAAGGAATTTGTTAACATTAACTGCAGAAGGTTACTTAAACAGAGATGGTCTGAAATATTTTCCTATAAGATTATCAGATAAAATAAAGTATCCGAAAACTAAAGATGAAATAAACTCTCTTAAGGAAACAGATATATTAATGTTAGAGGATAGGAGATTAGTACACTTCAGTTACGTGTTTGATTTAAAAAATATAGAAAGTAATGAACAGATACTTCTAACCTTTAGAGGTTCTCCTATAAATGAATTTAAAAAACGTGGACCAAAAGCATTATCAGTAAGAAGGAATAATATAATCTCTCTTGAGGACGGAAGGATAAGAATAAAAAAAGTTGAAAGAGAAGGGGTTTTTTGGGATATAGGTCCTCATCATTCAGATTACTTTTTTTATGGAATTCCATTAGTGGAGGATGTTAACTAAAATGGCACACCTAAAAAGACACAGGTCGAGATTAAAAATCTCTAACTTCGTCTTTTTTATTAAGGAGAAAAGAAAATGCATCTAAAAAGACAAAAAGCACCGAAGAGATGGCCGATTCCGAGGAAGGGCACGAAGTATGTAGTCAGACCTAATTTTAACCCACAGAGAGGGGTTCCTCTTTTGATTGTATTAAGGGACATATTGAAAATTTGCCAGAATAGAAAAGAAGTAAAAAATGCTATTCATGAAAAAAAGATTCTGCACAATAATAAATTGGCTACAGATGATAAAAATTCTGCACTTTTGTTTGACACAATAAGCATTATTCCGTCGAAGAAACATTACAGATTGGTATTATCAAAACTTGGGAAATATTCTTTAGAAGACATTAAAGAAAGTGAATTAAATAGCAAAATAGCAAAAATAATTAATAAAAAGACATTGAAAGGGAAAAAGGTTCAGCTGAATCTTCGTGGAGGAGGAAATTTTATTTCAGATATTAAATGTAATACCAGAGACTCTGTTGTTATAAATTTCAAAGATAAGAAAATAGAGAAATGTCTTCCTTTGAAAGAAAAATCAAAAGCGGTTGTTTTCGACGGAAAACATGCAGGAAAACATGGGGAAATAAACAAACTCATGCCTGAAAGAAAAATGGCGGGACTGATCGTAGATGGTGAAAAGATTAATGTTTTAATTAAACAATTGATGGTGGTTGAATAATGATGGAAGACAAACAACACCGCTCGGTGTATACCCAAAGGGCACAAGACCCAAAAACACTGAATGAAGGGGAAAATATAATGCGTGAAATAAAAATTGAGAAAGTAGTCCTAAGTGTTGGTGGGATTGGGGAGCCTCTTGAGAAAGGAGTTAAACTCCTTAAGTTGCTTACTGGTAAGAAGCCTGCCAGAACAAGTTCAAAGAAAAGGATTCCTTCATTGGGTGTGAGGCCAAAACTTGAGATAGGCGCAGTTGTTACAGTTAGAAAAGAAGCTGAAGAGACTCTGAAAAAAATGCTCGCGGCAGTAGATAATCAGTTAAAGAAAAAGCAGATAAGCGAGAATAATTTTTCGTTCGGTGTAAAAGAGTACCTTGAAATTCCAGGGATTGAATATCAGAGAGACATCGGAATTATTGGATTTGATGTGACTATTGTTTTTAAGAGAACTGGAAGAAGAGTTAAATTAAAAAAGATAAAGAGGGGAAAAGTTCCTAAGAGACAGATGATATCAAAAGAAGAAATAATCAAATTCATGGAAGATAAATTTAATACGAGGTTTGTGTAAGATGGATTTAGAAGCAATATTTCCAAGATCTTATGGATCTGATATAATTATTGACACAAAAGAATTTGGAAAACTAAAATTCCATAATTGGCTTTCCAAAGATACTTTAGTTTTCATAGGTAGAAAAAATGATAAACCCTCAACAATTGAAATTAATTCCACAAATATTCAAAAAGAAAATGGGATTTATTCCCTTAAAAAACCATATGAAATAATACATTTTAAAGAACCAGAAAAAACATATTATGATATTCAATTAAATGAATTAGGAATAAAAAATGACAGCGAGTGATTGGAGAAAAATATTGAAACAATTGGAAGTTAAACCTGCGATAAAGCAGAGGTTCCTGAAGCATTGCAAACCGAAAGAGAGAAAAATTGGAATCGCCGCAAAGAAGTGTGAGAGGTGCGGGAGATTTGGTGCAATGGTAAATTCATATCAATTAAATATATGTAGACACTGCTTCAGAAAAATCGCTGAAGATATTGGGTTTAAGAAATATAGTTAAAATGGTAACAAAAAGAACTGCTAACATGTGTAAAAATTTCAAAGAATATGATGAATTTGAAGTTAGGCAGGGCCCTAATTTGGTATTTGGGGATGGGACATGCCTGGGGTCTAATCATATTATTCACAATGATTATAATTGTCCTACGAGTTGTGATTATTGGGGGGAGTATAAAATAAAATGAGCCAAGATATAGTCGCTGATGCGTTGAACATGATAAAGAATGCTAAGAGGGCTGGAAAGGAAATTATTCAGATTAAAATGATTTCGAATTTATTGATTGAAGTTTTGAAAATTATGAAGCAGAAAAGTGCGATAAAGAAGTACAAGATTAATACAAAGGACAAGTCTCTTGAGATTACAATAGGGATTTTATCAGAATGTAAGGCAATCAAACCAAGGTTCACAGTTGACAAAAATCAAATTGATAAATACAGAAGAAGGTATCTGCCAGCGAGGAATATTGGAACAATAATTGTCTCGACAAATAAAGGATTGATGACTCACGAAGAAGCTCAAGAAGAAGAAATTGGAGGATGCTTAATTGCATTTTTTTACTAATGAAAAAAGAATTATCCCAAGAAATTGAAATTCCAGAAGGCGTTGAAATTAAGTTGGATGAGGGTAGTGTAACTGCTAAAGGAGTAGCAGGAGAAGTCCAGAAAAAATTCGATATTGGAAAATTAGAATTCAAGATTAAAGATAAGAAGATTTTTATTGGATATGATAAATCAACGAAGAGGGAAAAGAAAATGATGAATACAATTGCCGCACATATCAGAAATATGATTCAAGGAGTCCAGAAAAAATTTGAATACAAGTTGAAAATCTGTTTTAGCCATTTTCCGATGAGTGTGGAGATTAAAGGTGATGAAGTTGAAATCAATAATTTTTTAGGAGAAAACATTCCAAGGATAGTTAAAATTCCCGAGGGTGCAGAGGTTAAAATTGACGGACAAATAATCACAATTAGTTCTCCAGACAGAGAAATCGTTGGGCAGGCTGCAGCAAACTTTGAGAAAGCTACAAAAATTAGAACAAGAGACAGAAGGGTTTTCCAAGATGGAATTTATATTACAAGCAAGGCAGGGAGGGAGATATAATGGTGAAAAAATTCCTCAGACGAACATGGAATAGATATGCTAAACTTGGGAAGGGTTCGAAGAAGAAGCAGAAGTGGAGAAGACCGACTGGAAGAGATAATAAAATGAGGGAGAAGAGAAGAGGATATCCTGTTGTTGTGAGTGTTGGTTATAAGGGTGCCGAAGAATCGCGAGGAAAGATAAAGTGCCGCTCGGCATACCCCAAATTGCGGAATGAAGGGGCAAAGACACCCGTATTAATTAAGAATATTCAGGAACTTGAAAAAGTTGGAAAGAACCAGATTGCAATTCTTGGAAAAATTGGGAAAAAGAAAAAGTTGGAAATAGCGACGATGGCGAAGCAAAAGAAAATCCAAATTCATAATTTAAATGTTGAAAAGTTTTTGCGCCGCTCGGCGTATACCCTAAAGGGCACAAGCCCCAAAGCACGGAATGAAGGGGCAAAGCAAAACGCACCGAAAGAGAATAAAGTGGCAAAGACAGAACCAGTAAAAAAAGCAGATTCAAAAACTAAGAAAAGTGAGGATAAAAAATGAACCTCAGAAAAAAGAAATCATTAGCTGCAAGAACTTTGAATGTTGGAGAAGGAAGGATTACTTTTTTGAAAGCGCGGTTGGAAGATGTTAAAGAAGCTCTGACAAAGCAGGATATTCGGGATTTGAAACAGGACGGAGCAATAATTGTTAAGGAAATTAAAGGAAGGAAAAAAGTTGAGAAACGAAAAGGTCGAAGAGGGACTGGAAAGATTAAGAAAAAAGTAAACACAAGGAAACGCGATTATGTTATTATGACGAGGAAGTTAAGAAGATACGTCGCTGAAATGAAGAAACAAGGGTTATTAAGCCCCGAAGAAATTAAAGACATTCGAAAGAAAATAAGGAACAAGATATTTAGAAGCAAAGCTCATTTAAAGCAATATATCGAGGGGTTAAGGAAATGAAAACAATAAAAAAACGTAGAAAACAACACAAGACAGATTATGGTAATAGGCTTAAGTTGCTGAAGAGTGGGAAGCCGAGGATAGTTTTCAGAAGGTCGAATAAATATATTATTGTGCAGTATGTTGAGAGTAAAGCAGCACAAGATAAAATTGTGTTTGGGACTAATTCAAAAAATTTATTAAAATACGGGTGGCCTGAAAATGCTAAGGGAAGTTTGAAGTCACTTGCAGCCTCGTATCTTACAGGATATTTAGTCGGTAAACAGATTAAAGACAAGAAACTAGATAAGCCGATCGTGGATTTTGGGATGTTAAGAATGGTGCAAAAAGGAAAACAATATGCTTTTTTGAAAGGGCTTATCGAAGCTGGAATTGATGTTAATTGTCCTGAGAAAGCTTTTCCAAGTGAGGACAGGCTCAAAGGAGAACACATGAAAAATAAAATTGATGTTGAGATGATTAAAAATAAAATAGGAGCAGGGAAATGACAGAGGAAAAATTTCAGGAAGAATTAATTAAACAAATTTTGATAAATTCAAATATAAATAGGTTTGACTCTAAAGATAAAACATTTATTTTAGATGGGATCAAATTTTTAGTAGTAAGTAATGAGAACATCAAATCAAATCACAAACCAAAAGGTCTCTATATAGAAGCCAATGATATTTTAAAATATATCCAACAAAATTTAGCAGGCCATGATAAAGCTAAATTTGGCATTAAGAAAGAGGTTAAAGAAGAATGACAAAACAAGAAAAACAAAACATCGACGACGAAGAAAATGCACCGCTCGGTGTACCCCAAATTGCGGAGTTTGAGGGCAAAGATAAACTTCTTATCGGAGAAGTTCTCGAGGATGAATATGCTGAAAACCCAGAGGAAGTTTTAGGGGAAGAGG
>JAHKAF010000031.1 GCA_018825865.1 Nanobdellota archaeon
ACACTCATCGCCATAAAACACCCAAATATTCTTAATTATTAAATGTTTCTTAATTCATGTTCCCACAATTAATTATCTTCACATTCCTTGGAATCCTTGCTGGAACTTTCACAGGTCTCATCCCTGGAATTCATATAAATCTCATTGGAGCATTTATTATTTCCTTGCCCCTTCATTCCGCAATTTGGGGTCTTGTGCCCTTTGGGTATACCCCGAGCGGTGCCACAGAACCAATATTTCTTGTAGTATTTATCGTCGCCATGGCAATCACCCACACATTTTTAGATTTTATTCCTTCGATTTTTCTCGGCTGTCCTGACACAGATACAGAACTCTCTGTTTTGCCTGGACATGAACTCCTGAAAAAAGGCGCAGGTTACGAGGCAGTGATTCTGACATGCTATGGAAGCCTCGCAGCGATTTTTATTTTGATTATAATCACACTTCCCTCAATTTGGCTAATTTCAAAAACCTACGACTTCATAAAAATCTCAATTCCTTACCTTCTCATAATAATCTCAATTCTACTAATTCTCCTCGAAAGAAAAAAACTTCCTTCACTTTTTGTTTTTCTTCTTACAGGATTTTTAGGATGGTGTGTTCTAAATTACGAACCTTTGAAAGAACCGCTTCTTCCGTTGCTGACAGGACTTTTCGGTGGCTCGATGTTAATAATGAGTATAAAAAATAAAATCCAAATTCCAAAGCAAAAAATCACCCAGCCAAAAACACAAATCTTAAGGCCTGTTGTAGGGGCCTTGCTTGCTGCTCCTCTCTGTAGTTTTTTGCCAGGGCTTGGAAGTGGACAAGCAGCGATAATAGGAAATATTATTTCGCGCGCAGACAGAAAAGGTTTCCTTGTTCTCCTCGGTGCAACGAATACTCTTGTAATGGGATTCTCATTCATTTCACTTTACATAATTTCAAAAACACGAACAGGCGCAGCAGTCGCAATCCAAAAAATCATCGGCGAACTCACTCCAGAAACTCTAATCCTAATCCTCCTCATAACTCTCATAACAGGAATCATCTCTTTCTTCCTGACAACATTTCTAGCAAAATTCTTCTCTCAAAAAATAGAACGAATAAATTACACGATTATCTCAATCACAACTTTAATCCTTCTGGTAATTATTGTATTCATGATTTCAGGAATTATGGGACTGGCAGTTTTAACAGCGTCGACATTCACAGGAATTTATTGCATTTCATTAAAAGTCCGCAGAACCAACATGATGGGCTGTTTGCTGATTCCTACTATTTTGTTGTATTTGGTTTAAACCAACTTTCTAAATTCATACCTAACCTCTTCAAGAACCTTCTTATTTACTCTTGCTATTTTTCTCTTAACAATCCCTTTTTCAATAGTAAATAATTTATCAACTTTTATTCTGCTCTTCACAGGAATTTTCCCTTCAGATAAATGCTCATTATCAACGATTACAGAACATCTGGTATCTTTTAGGTTAGAAGTAATCCCACAAGTGACAATATCTTCAGAATTTTTATTATAATTATTGCTTGATAAAACTAAAACTGGTCTTTGGGTAACTGCTCGCAAATTAGAAAATGGAAAAGGGACGATTAAGATATCGCCTTGATTAAATTGTATCCCAAATCTTATCATGTTCATTATCCCATAATTTAGCTGCTACAGACTCGGAATGTTTTAATAAATCACTGAAGTCATCGATTCTAATCTTCCTCAACACTATCGAATTATCAGCTTTAATCATAAACAACTCATCCCCATTTTTTATTCCAATAGAATTTCTAATTTCAACAGGGATAGAAATCTGCCCTTTATCTGTAACTTTGATTATTTTAGTTTTCATAAGAAAGTAAGAATTTCCTTACTTAAATAGTTTTCGTTCGGGAATGGGTTTACTGATTCCTATGATATTGTTGTATTTGTTTTGAGGAGGGGGGAGGGGGTTGGGGGGAAATAGGAAATATTAAAAATTTATATTCCTTAATACCATTATGAAGATAAAAGACATTCCTAAAGGGGGGAGACCAAGAGAGAGATTCCTAAAACACGGACCAGAGACATTAAGTGATGGAGAACTCTTTGCGATAATTCTAAGAACAGGAACTATTCATGAGAATGTGGTGGATATGTCAAACAGATTAATATCAACTTATGGCCTCGATAAATTGTTTGAATGTAGCCTCAAAGAACTTCAGGAAATTAAAGGAATTGGTCCAAGTAAAGCAATGCAGATATTATCAATGGCTGAACTAGGAAAGAGATACAATCAATTAAAGAATTCAAACAACTCAAAAAAGATTTCTTGTGCAGAAGACGTCTTCAACCATTTCCATGAAAGACTCAAAGACAAAAAAGAAGAACACTTCTACATCCTAATGCTTAACACCCAGAATAACATAATCGGAGAACAACTTATTAGCAAAGGAATCCTCGACGCCTCAATAGTCCACCCTCGCGAAATCTTCAAACCAGCAATCAAGAACAGCGCTGCCAAAATCATCCTCGTGCACAATCATCCAAGCGGAGACCCCGAACCAAGCACCGAAGACAAAGATATAACATCTAGGCTAATGAAATCAGGGGAAGAATTAGGAATTAGAGTTATTGATGGAGTTATTATTGGGGAGAAGAATTGGTGGAGTTGGAAGGAAAAGACTTTAAAATAAGATTCCTTAGTAAAATTATGGATAAAAAACAATTAACCGAAGCAGATATTAGAACAAAGTTTATTCTTCCAGCAATAGAAAAAGCTAAGTGGGATAAAGATAAGCAAATTCGTGAAGAAAAAACATTTACCGATGGGAGAATTTACATATATGGAAAAAACCAAATTAGAGGGAAAAAGAAAAAGCCAGATTATATTCTTTATTATAAAAACAATATTCCTATTGCAGTTGTAGAAGCAAAAGATAATAAACATTCAATTGGTGACGGACTACAACAAGCAGTTGATTATGCGGAGATTTTAGACATCCCTTTTGCATTTAGTTCAAATGGAGATGGATTTATTTTGCAAGATTTAAAATCTGGAGAAAATAAAGAATTATCTTTAAATGAATTTCCTTCTCCAAAAGAATTATGGGAGAAATATAAAAAATATAATGGAATTACTGAAAGGATTGAAGATTTGATCACAACAGATTATTATTTTGAAGCAGATTGGAAAGAACCGAGATATTATCAAAGGATTGCTATTAATAGAACTATTGAAGCTATTGCTAAAGGAAAAAAGAAAATCCTTTTAGTTATGGCTACTGGAACAGGAAAAACCTATACTGCTTTTCAAACAATCTGGAGATTAAGAGAAAGGTGGAAACCAAAAGGACACAATCCAAGAGTTTTGTATCTCGCAGATAGAAATATTTTAATTGATGACCCTCAGAGAAAAGACCTAAAACCTCTACAAAAAATAATGACTAAGGTAAAAAACAGGAAAGCAGATAAGTCCTATGAAGTATATTTATCACTCTATCAAGGAATGACTGGAAACGAAGAAGAGAAAAATATCTATAAGCAATTTTCAAAAGATTTTTTTGATCTAATAATTATTGATGAATGTCATAGAGGAAGTGCTAGGGCTGATTCTGCATGGCGTGAAATTTTAGAATACTTTTCTGATGCAGTTCAGATAGGAATGACTGCAACTCCAAAAGAAACAAATAAGATTTCAAATATAGATTATTTTGGCGAGCCAATTTATACATACTCATTAAAACAAGGAATTGACGACGGATTTTTAGCTCCTTATAGAGTTATTAAGATTGCAATAAATAAAGATGTTCAAGGATATAGACCAAAGAAGGGAGAAAAAGACAAATATGGGAATGAAATTCCAGATTATATTTATACAAACAGGGAATTTGATCGAACTTTAGTTATTGACGAAAGAACAAATGTTGTTGCTAAAAAGATAACAGAATTTTTAAAGAACACAGATAGAATGAGTAAGACTATTGTTTTTTGTGTAGACATTGAACATGCTGAAAGAATGACTCGGGCTTTAATTAATGAGAATAAAGATTTGTATACTAAAAATAAAAAATATGTTATGAGAATAACTGGAGACAATGAAATTGGAAAAGCTCAATTAGATAATTTTATTGATCCTTCTGAGAAATACCCTGTGATTGTAACAACTTCAAAATTAATGACTACAGGGGTTGATGCTCAAACTTGTAAATTGATTGTTCTTGATTCTCAGATAAATTCAATGACTGAGTTTAAACAGATTATTGGGAGGGGAACAAGAATAAGAGAAGACTATGGTAAAACCCACTTCACAATTATGGATTTTAGGAATATCACCAATCATTTTGCAGACCCTGATTTTGACGGAGAACCTGTCCAGTTAATGACTTTTAATTCAGACGAAGAAATAAAGCCTGAAGAAATATATGAAAAAGAAATTTTAGAACTTGAAAAAATGCAAAGGCCAGTTAATATTTATGACGTAGAAGGTAAGGTGAGAAAGTTTTATGTCAAAGAAACTAATGTTTCTATTTTAAATCAGTCAGAACAATATCTTGATTCTTCAGGAAAACTAATTGCAGATAAAATGATAGATTACACTAGAAAAGAAATAAAAGGAGAGTATAGAACCTTAAATGAATTTTTAAATAAATGGAATGTTCTTGAGCAAAAAAGAGTTTTAATTGATGAATTGTCTCAAAAAGGAATTGTTTTTGATTGTTTAAGAGAACAAATTCCAAACGGAAAATCTTATGATCCTTTTGATTTGATTCTTCATGTTGCATACGGGCAAAAACCTTTAACAAGAAGTGAGAGAGCAAAGAAAGTAAAGAAAGATGCTTACTTTGATAAATATGGAGAAAAAGCAAGACAAGTTATTAATGCTTTACTTGAAAAATATAGTGATGAAGGAATAGAAAATTTAGAGGACGCTGAAGTCTTGAGAGTTGAACCTTTAAAC
>JAHKAF010000032.1 GCA_018825865.1 Nanobdellota archaeon
CTAACACAACAAATACAATCAAAATCACAGTAAATTCAACACCTCAAACAGCGACGTTATCAGTAGGTGATGTTAGAAAATTTGAATTGTCCGGGGATAATTATTATGATTTATCAGTCACATTGAATAGCATAGTAGGAAATTTTGCAGATGTAACAATTAAAAAGATTAGCGAGGAAGTGACTCCTGAAACAATTGCAGGAGAAGAGGAGAAAGAGGCAGAGGCTGCTGAAGTTGCAGCGAGGGATAAAGAAACTAAAGGGATGAATTGGTTATATATTGTAATAGGAGTTGTTTTAGTGATTCTTGTTGGATGGGCGATTGTTAATAAAAGACGTGGTAAGGAGAATTTGTTTATTTAGATTTTTAGATTAATAATTTGAGAAAAAGAAGTTTAACATTATCGGGAGAAAGAAGATTTTTACTATCATAAACAAGGTTGAAGTTTTTAGAGATTTTTTTGTTTTTATCGACGGATAATTGAGATAATATAAGAACCCAAAAAGAGTGTAAGCAAGAGCAAGATAGAAAATGATAGATTGTGTTTCAGTTCTTAAGAAGTTAGTATAATAATCATTTGTTTTATAGAAAATGATTGCAAGCCAGATTAGGAATAGGTTAAGAAGATAAGGTTTGAATCTTGATAACTCTTTTTTCATAAGAGATAATTGTTAAATAAGTTTATAAAATGTTTTTATTTTCTCCCATTATGATACAACCAAACTGGATGATTTCTGATTTGCATATTCATTCTCGTTTTTCTCAGGCGTGTAGCAGGAATATTACGTTTGAGAATTTGGTTAAATGGGCGAAGATTAAGGGATTGCATTTGCTTGGGACAGGAGATTTTACACATCCGATTTGGTTTGAAGAGATAAAAAGTAAGTTGGAGGATAGAGGTGAGGGACTTTATTATTTGGATGATTTTCCATTTATTATTTCAGGAGAAATTAGTTTGATTTATACCCAAGAGAGAGGGAGGAGGATTCATTTAGTTGTCTTGGTTCCGTCAGTTGAAGTTGCTGAAAAAATTAATTCTTATTTAGATACTAAAGGTAGAAGAGATTATGATGGTAGGCCGATATTTAAAATCCCTGGGAATGAGTTTGTTCGCGAAATGAAAAAAATATCGACGGAGATTGAGATTATTCCTGCACATATTTGGACTCCATGGTTTAGTGTTTTTGGAAGCAAGTCTGGTTTTGATTCTTTGAAAGAGTGCTTTAAGGAAGAGGTTGATAATGTTTATGCAATTGAGACTGGAATGAGTTCAGACCCAGAGATGAATTGGAAAATTAAGGATTTGGAAAATAAGTCGATTGTTAGTTTTTCAGATAGCCATAGTTTCTGGCCTTTTAGGTTAGGGAGGGAAGCAACAATTTTCCGACGCTGTGATTCATATAGAGAGATAATAAAGCAGATTCGTGAGAATGATTTTATTGCGACAATCGAGACAGACCCTGCTTATGGAAAGTATCATTGGGATGGGCACAGAGCATGCAATTTTTCATGTAATCCTAAAAAATCAAAATCTCTCGACGGAATTTGCCCTGTCTGCAAAAAACCACTGACTATTGGAGTAGAATATCGGGTTGAAGAACTTTCAGATTCTGGGAGCGACCATAAAAACAAAAAACCTTTTTACACACTTCTGCCCCTCCATGAAATAATTACTTTAGCTTTAGGAGTTAGCATGCAGAGTAAAAAAGTCTGGGAGGTTTATAATAATTTGATTAAGGAATTTGATAATGAGTTTAATATTTTGTTGAATGTTCAGAGAGAAGAGTTAGTTAAGGCAAATGTTGATACCCTAATACCCAAGGGGGCACAAGAGGGCACAAGTGGAAAATTAATCGCTTTGATTCTTAGGAACAGAAAAGGAAATATAAAGATTCAGCCAGGCTTTGACGGAGAATATGGTGTTGCACAGATTGGTGAAGTTGAGGAACAGAAGAGGTTATTTTAAAATTTATTTTTCTTTACATACTCTGAAATGGTAAGCTAATCCTTCTAACATTTCTCCAATTTCTTTAAAATCTTTAATATCTTTTGAAGACATATAATCATTCTTTTTTACATTAGGTTCTCTCGTTCTTTGGATATCATAGGGGGTTGTTTCTCCCATACCAAATTTATATGGTTTTTATTTAAATAGATTATTGTGATTAAATATCTATTTTGACTTCTTCACATCCCTAATCCTAACAAACTTATAATGGGCGTTTGTCGTCGGTGATTTGCATTTATCGCAAATATCTTTTAGGGTGTAAGTTTTGCAGGATTTACACTTTTTTAATTTTGACATTTTAATTTGATTTCCTTTTGAAAAGTTTATTATCTATATATTTCCCTGGTTCTGTTTTCCTGAGTAAAATTTCAATGAGAATAAAAATCAAAATAACATGAATAATCCTCATTAAATTTATATTTATTCTATCTTTGAAGATTAAATACAACACATCCCAAATTACGCTTGCTCCTAATACAATTACTATTAAAAATAAGATTATTTGAATGGGTAGTTCCCATTTTTTGAATTTCATGAAACTCAAAAGATAGAGAGGTATAAAAGTTTAGTGCTCACAGGTTCGCAGATTGATGGCTCAAAACTGACTTCATCAAGTTTCTCGCTGAGATAAGTTGCTAAGTAGATAATAACTTCTTTAGCGGAGAAATCTGACAGCGTCGATTTCGGAGCCAGTAATAATCTTGCGTCAGCAAGCAATCCAAAACCCAAAAAATTAAACTAAATTCATTAAATATTCTTTCAGTTTTTTATGAATTGGGGTTGTGAAATATTTATCAATTTCTTTTGGGTGAATCCATTTTAATTTTATAAAGTTCCCTCCTGGTTTTTCTTTTCCTTCGAATACTTCTGTTAAAAAATAAATTCCTATCATATCTTCTTCTCCAAGACAGGTTTCTGAAAAAAAAGTCCCAAGATTTTTTACTTTGTAACCTGTTTTTGCTTTGACATTTCTTTTTAATGTTTTGTCTACATCTTCTCCGTGAATGGCTCTTCCTCGTGGGAAACACCAAGTTAATTCAGGGATATGAGGGTTATTCTCTCTTCGTCCAATTAGCACTTTCTTATTTTTAGGGTCAAAAATTATTCCCAAAATGATTACATTGAACTTATCAAATCCTTCCATAATTCTTTGCTTTTTTGTAAGTATTTAAGCTTTTTGTTAGCCTGTTATGACTCTAAAAAGAATCACTTAACATTAAATTCCATATGTTCTTTTCTCGCACTTTTTTCAATTTCAGAAATAATATTTTTGAGATTACTATCCGCAACTTTTATGTCTGAAGACTCTGTTTTTATAGAATAGTTCCCTGCAGAAATATATTTGATTTCAGCGTCTTTTATTTTTCCTAGGACATTTTTGATTAATTCAAGCCCATTTGGTTTGCTTGTTTTCAGAGAGATAGTTTTTTTTACAAGTGCTTTTTTTTGTTTTTGGGTGTTTAGTATGTCTAAGATTTTTTTAGCATTTTCCTTGCCGACGAGTTTTTCCAGTTTTTTTGAATCCTCTTTTGCTTCTTGAAGAAAATCACTTACCTTGTCTTGTTCAAGAATTTTTTTAACAACCTCTTTTGATTGGTCTCCTAGAACACTTTTCAGAATGCTTGTTGAACTTTTCTCTTGCTTGCCCAACTCTCTCATTTCTTGCTGTTCTTTTTTTGTAACCCTTCTCAAGGATAAGTCTATATTTCCATTCGGAGAAATTCTTAAAATTTTACAAATTATCTTTTTCTTTGGGACAACATAATCTCTCAGGTTTCTTATTCTTCCAGGGGCAATCTCGCTTAAGATGATGCTTCCTTGTTTACCATTTTCATCAATAGTCACAAACACGATTGTTCCTTCAATTCTCTCAACTGTGCATAAAACTATATCTCCTGCTTCAAGTTCTGCCATAGAAAAGAGAGCAGGGAGGGGGTTTTAAATTTGTTGGTTTGAGAGGGATGGCTCGCTAGTGGCGAGGATAGAAGGGGGTGTTAATATTTATAAGTTATGTTTATTATAATCTTTTATGGGAAAAAGAATTAAGATTGGTTCGGAGTTTATCTCCATGACTTATCCAAAATCTAAACCTTGGATGAGAGAGATTTACTTCGGAGGGAGGGATGGAACTGGAAAACATGGGCACATTTCTGCAAGTGGGGCTATGGTAGTTGGGGAAGTAGTTTCTGCCGAAACATGGTATGCAAGAACTATTGAAGGTATTGAACTTGTTAAAAATGGAAGTGAGGTTACTAATAATGCTTCTCAATTATTGTCAGAGTGTATACCGCAACCTTTGAGAGAATTACAGCATCCTGAAAAACCTCTTTTTTGGAACATAGGTAGTTTAGATTCTTTCTTTTCATCGCTGAAAAATTTATTTCACAATAATATCATATCTTAACAATCTCAAGTTCCAAATTCTTTTTCAGCAAATCAATAAATTCATGCTCTTTTGTTTGCGAAATCATTGCGCCTGCTGCGAAAGCATGACCTCCTACTTCTCCCCCAATCTCATCCACAACTCTTTTTAGAATTTCCCTGACGTTTCTTCCGTTTTCTCCAACCATTCTTGCTGATATTTTTATTTTACTAGAAATTTCTTGAGCATCTTTTTCGATTAATGTAAGTTTAGAAGTTTCTCCGTCGTTGTAGTATGCCATTGTAATAATTATTGTGCCCTCTTCGTAAAGAGAGGATTTTGAAAGTATGCCTGCAATTGTGCCTGCCATGGTGTCTTTTATCTTGTCTTTAGCGTTTATTATAATGAAATCTTTTCCTTGGGTTTTTTCTGTTTCCGACGCAAACTTTAGCCCAGAGATTATGAACTGTTTGTATCGAGCATGAATTGCCTCTGCTTTTTTCTTTGCCTCTGGAATTTCCATACATAGTTGAATCGCAATGTCACTTCTTCCAAGTCTTGAACAGGCATTAATCATTGCACTTAACTCTCGTGCATCTTCAAGTTTATTGAATAATTTTATTAGAAAAATGTCTCCGAGCATTTCCCGATTTTTTGTTTTAGGGTTTCTTAACATTATTGCAGTGACTAATCTCTCCATTTCTTCATCATCTAATTCTATTAAGCTTTTATATTTCCCTTTTACAGGCGTCAAATTAACTTCTCTCAATAATTCAAAAACACCTTTTATATTTCCTGTAACTCCTGGGATATAAGGGTTTGAACAGAATTCAAGAGTTCTGTTGAGGGGCCTTGTTGAAGGATAAATAAGCAAACCTCTTTTTTTCTTTATGTCTCCATCTTCCAGAATTCCATTATTTAATTTGTCTATATTTTTCTCTAGAATATCTCCTATCATTCCGAGAATTGCCAATTTTGCAAGTTCTTTATTTTCACTATTAATTTGTTTGCAAAATAAGTAAGTTAGGCAGGAGCTGCTTATTTTTTGTTGATTATGAAGTTCAGGATTTATGATATTTATTCCTTCTGGAATCTCTTGGTCGATTTCGTGGTGGTCAATTATAAATACTTCTTTTGTAAAATGTTCTTTAATAGTATTTATATTACTTGATGCTAAATCTAAAAAAATTGTCAATTTATCTTTTGCGAGAGTTTTAATAAATTCTTTCTCAAGGTTCTTTACAATTTTTATAGAAAACTTTTTATCCAGTTTTTTCAATGCTTGTATCATTATTGCTGCGGAAGTTATCCCATCAGTATCAAAGTGGCTTATCACTTGAATCTCTTGGTCTTTGATTTCTTCTGCAAATCTTTTCGCAACAGATTTAATTTTCACTTCCAGAGAGGTTTCCTCTTTTTTCATTTAATCCCCTATCAGATAAAGTAGCTTATTTTACAGGAATCTTAAAGTATTTCTTTAATTTTCTAACTTGTGCAAATATCCTATCTTTTTCCCTCTTTGCCCTTTTATCTTGTTTATTTTTTTCGTTGTGTTTTTTAACCCTTTCCAATTTTTCTTCCACATTTTTTAAATCAGGGTTAATATACTTGTTTTTTTCTTTTAATATCTCTGAAATTTTTTTAAGGTAGTCTTTTGGATGTATTCCTTGGTGTCTCAGTTCTTCTCCTATTTTTTCACTTGTAAGACCTTTTTTTGCAAGTTCGATAACTTTTTCTTCAAATTCATTTTGAGAAATCTTCTTAGCTTTTCCTGATTTTTCTTCAATTTTTTTCTCAGATTTTTTAGGCATCATATTAGATTGAAAATTTGATTTTTAAAGTTTGCTGTGTACTTATGAGGAGTTATTTAGAAACAAAGGTTTTTTAGCTTGAAATTAAAAACAAATAGTATTTAAATAAAAACTTCTTGGTTAAGAGATGGAGAGGCTGATTGGAATTATTTCACTTAAAACTTATGTGGGGGTATCAAAGTGAAAACCATCGGAATTATTTCACTTAAAACTGGGTGGAGGGTATCAAAGTGAAAACCATTGGAATTATTTCACTTAAAGGAGGTGTTGGTAAGACTTCAATTGTTGTTGCGTTAGGGTCTGCGATAGCTGATTTTGGTAAAAGTGTTTTGTTAATCGACGGTAATCTTTCAGCGCCGAA
>JAHKAF010000033.1 GCA_018825865.1 Nanobdellota archaeon
GTTTAAAGAACTCATTGCCCGAGATATTAATACTGAAATTATTGAATTAATAAAAAATAAGGTCAGTTCAGGAGGGAAGAAATGAGAAACAAAAGAGCACAAGTTACGATTTTCATAATCATAGCAATAATTCTTATTGGAGGAATTGTGATATTTTTTACTTACAAGGATTCTTTGATTGGAACAGAGATTCCTGCAAATTTAGAGCCTGTTTACACAAGTTTCTTGTCTTGTCTCGAGGGAGATACTTTAGTTGGAGTTGATATTTTGGAAAGTCAGGCAGGATACATTGAACTTCCTGATTTTGATCCTGGCTCAGAGTACATGCCTTTTTCTTCGCAGTTGAATTTTTTGGGAAGTCCGGTTCCTTATTGGTATTATGTTTCTGGAAATAATATTCAGAAAGAACAGGTTCCATCTAAGAAAGAAATGGAAAATCAGCTTGGGGAATTTATCGACAATGAAATAAGAGATTGTATTTTTGAGGATTATTATGGGCAAGGTTTTGAAGTTGTTTTGGAAAATCCAGAGACAGAGATTGATATTAGGGACAATGAAGTTCGGGTTAATCTGGATATGGATTTAAGTATTAGTAAGGGAGATGAAAGTGCAGTGGTTAAGAATCATCGAATAGATGTCAAGTCTGATTTGGGAACTCTTTATGATTCTGCGATTGAGATTTATAATTACGAACAAAAGAATTTGTTCTTGGAGAATTATGCTGTTGATACTTTGAGACTTTATGCTCCTGTCGACGGAGTTGAGTTGACTTGCTCTCCTTTGACTTGGAGCGGGGACAAAGTTTTTGATGAACTGCAGGAGGCAATTGAGATAAATACTTTGGCATTGAAAGTTAAAGGCGGAGATTATTCTTTGAATAAAAAAGAGAATGAATATTTTGTCGTCGATGTTCCTGTTGATACCCTAAAGGGTACAAGCGGAGATGTTAGATTTATTAATTCAAAAGATTGGCCTGCAAGTTTTGAGGTGGCTCCTTCTGAAGAAAGTGTTATGATTTCGAGTCCTGTAGGTAATCAGCCAGGAATGGGGGTGTTAGGTTTCTGTTATGTTCCATATCATTTTGTATATAATGTGAAGTATCCAGTTTTGGTTCAGGTTTATTCTGGCAGTGAGATTTTCCAGTTTCCTGTTGCAGTAGTTTTGCAGGGTAATGTTCCTCGAGAGGCGCTGGATGTCAGTGCTGTTGGATTTGAAGATTCTGGTTTATGCGAGTATAAGAATATGGAAGTTGAGGTAAATACTTATGATGTCAGGATGAATTCTGTTCCTTCGGAGATTTCTTATGAATGTTTTAATGAGGTGTGCAGGATTGGAAGCACGACGACAAATCCGCTTGCTACAAATTTCCCTCAGTGTGTGAATGGAAGAATTGTTGCAAAAGCAGAAGGTTATGCTGATGCAAAGTATGTTTATTCAACTACTCAATCTGGAAGTGTTGATATTATCTTGGATAAGCTTTATGAATTGAATATCGATTTGAAACTCGACGGAAATGATTATGGCAAGGACGCGATTATTAATTTTATTTCTGATGATTCTTCGAAGACAGTTGTTTATCCGGGGCAGAAAAGTGTTGAGTTGAGTGAGGGGCAATATGAAGTTGATGTTTATGTTTATAGGAATTCGTCGATTAAGTTGGATGCCACAACAAGAGAACAGTGCATGGAAGTTCCGCAGACTGGTTTGGGCGGGTTGTTTGGTTTGACAAATGAGCAGTGTTTTAGTATTGATATTCCTTCGCAAGTTATTTCAAATGCTTTGGCTGGAGGAGGCAAAGAGAATTATTATATCTTGGAGAGTGAACTTTCTGGTTCAAGTGTTATTGAGATAAATTCTGAGAGTCTGGACACTCCAAAGTCACTTGAGCAATTGCAAGATAATTATATGTTATTCGAGGATAAAGGATTGGAGATAAATTTTAGATGATAAATAAAAAAAATAATGAAGTGCTCCGCCCGGTGTACCCCAAATCGTGGAGTAAAGGGGCAATGATTTTCTTATTAGGAATTTTGTTAGTGATGTCTTTCTTGTCGGCAGCGTCGTATATGAGGACAAATTATTATTCTGGTTCTGGGGCGTCTTTTGTGGATTCGTCTTCGTATTATCTTGATAAACAAACTTGCGAGGCTGGAGAGGATTTTTTAATTCAGATTGCACCTTTTGGGTGTACACCAGCAGTTGTTAGAAGTGATTTGTTAGAAGAGCAAAATGTTCCAATTTTCTGCCAGCTTGCTGCGACAAAAATTAATCCTTTAATAGAAGTGGATGCGATTGAGAGTATTTCATTTTCAGGACAATATCCTCGGGAAGTTTCTGGTGTTGGTTTTCATCCTGCACGCGCTGCTTTAGGAGTTAAAGGAGATTTGAATTCTCCGATTTTGAATAATATTGGTTATGCTGTGATAGTTTTAAAGAAAAATGATAACGAGTCTTCGATGCCAGATTTTGTTACAGGTAATTTAACAGCGAAGATAAAGTATGATATTAATAATGCTTTTGGGATTGGCAGGGCTTCGTTTTATCTTCCTGAAATGACTGACGCTGAGTTTACAAATAATAAGCCCCAGTACAGCTTTTGGGAAAAGAAAGGTTATCTTCGGGCGGAGAGTATTGATAATGAAGGTGCTGTGATTTCTGTTTATGATAAGGACAGAAAAGTTGCGAGTGTTGAGTTGAAGAAGGGTGAGACTTCAGGAAAGATTTCACTTCCGACGCTGGATGATTGTCTGGCTAAATTGCAGTTGAAGCTAGATAGTTTTGAAAATCCTGATACAAGGGCGAAGCTGAATATTAATGGAGAGACTGTTGAGGTTGGAGATGAGGAATGGTTTTTAGAAAATAGGTGCCAGGTTAAAGAGATAACTAAACAAGGGGTTAATGAGAAAGTTACAATAAAGTGCAAAGAGGATGAGAGCTCTGGATTTTTCAGTGGAAGTAGTACATTTAATTTGATGATTTCTCCGAGGGTGAATCTGACGATTTGTGATTATAATCCTCCAATCAAGTATTTTAACTTAGAAGCACAATCTGGAATTAATCAGCCAGTAAATTGTAGAACAGAGACACATACTGTTGGTGATTTGTTATATCAAGCTACAGATGGAGATGGAAAGTTTGTGTATTTAGGATATGTGGAATCAAAGAAAGAAAATAATCAAGATGTTTTGTATGCAGTTTTATATGCAAAGACTACTCAATCAGCGAAGCTAAGTGATGATGAAATTGATGCAATGGCAAGACATGTTCGATTGACTTTTTTTAATCCAGATAAAGGAGGAGTTGTCGCATTCAATATTCTACAGACAGCTTTCGGGAAACTAGTTAGTAGTGGATTAAGAATAGGAGCATATACTATAAAAGGTGATGAGGTGAAGATTGTTTCATCATCCCAAGCAGAAGAATGTGTTTTGACTAAACAAGTTAAGATTATTGGGTTTGCCGAGCCTGTTGATGTTGATTTGGAGAAATTGGGAAGTTCGTCGGGGGCAGGAGATAAAAAGCCAGATATTAATACTCAAAGAACAGACATTGCTTCAAGAGCAGAGAAGGTTTTAAAAGAAAATGGAGAAAAGACTGAAGGAGTTTCTGATGAATTGGTTATAGGAAATTATAGAGTGTATTTGGCTAAGAAAGGGTTTGGTAATGATGAAGTTGAAGTTATCTTAAATGCTAAAGAATGTAGTAATTGCGGAGATGGAGTAGCAAACCTCTGTGGGGCTCAAGAATGTGCTGAAGTAGGAAAATTATTAGGAAAAAGTTGTTATTATGAATTTCCTTCTGGATGTAAGGATAGAGATAAAGAAAAAGTAGACTTACAAAAAATTGATTTGGCGTTACAGGGAATAACAGAACTTATTGTGAAATATAAAGGGGAAAGCACCTACTCTTCAAATAAAGATATCAGAAATTTTGTTGATGAACTTGGAGCAAGTGAGATCTTAACAGAAAGAGAATTAGAAGAGATTAAAGGAAAAGAAGAATTTGGTATAGAAGGGTCATTTAATGTTGGGGAAAAGAATTTGAATGAAATTGAGGATATTTTACAAGATAAGAAAAGTATTAGTGGAAATGTTATTAGTGGAATGGTGGTTTCCGAAACTTCTACCTCAACTTCCCCAACAGACATTAAAACATATTATAAAAATGCAATCAAAGATTACGACACAATTATTGAAAGTTTTGCGAGTGAGAAGATTCCTGACAGCGACGTGAGTTATGGTGAGGAAGCGTTGTCTAAGAAAATAGAATTAGGATTTGCTTTGGGACAGAAGAAAACAATTATTGATTGGTGTAATCAGTTTAAGGAGAAGTACCCCGAATCCAAGAAGACTCTAAGTAGTTTTTGTCAGGATAAATCTAAGCTCGCGAGTTCGTCGATTTCAAGTAGGGATATTTCGATTAATGGAAGAATAAAGCAGATTTCTTTGGAAGGAATTTATGAGCCGAGCGCGGATGATTATAGTGCGGATATTCTTGTGAAAGGTCCTGATGGAAATTCAAAGACTTACACTTTGACAAAAGACCAACTTGTTTATCTGGATGATTTCAGGAAGGAGACTTTGTTTTATGTTTACAAAACAGGGGCTTCTTGGTCTATTTATTTTATTTACACAGATCAGTGGTATTTTACAAATGATTTAAACAGTAAACCTACAAAGGTTTCTGAATTTGAGACAAAGTTTTGTAGCGGAGAGGGAGGTGATGTCCTTGCATCTACAGCTGTTGATTGTGGAGTTTATGAGCCATATAAGTCTTCAATAAATTCTCTTGTAGGTAAAGACTTATCAGTAGGAAAGAAATATATCTCGGATGCTGGAGGAACTGTTTCAAGAACTAATGAGTTTATACAGCTGGTTGATTTAGATGATTCTTATGCTGTGCTGAATATGAATCTTCGTCCTGAAGGATATTTAGATGGTTTGAAGCAGGCAATAACCTCTACAAGAAGTAAGTTAAATGATAAGGTGCCTACAAGTTTTGGAAGTGGTTATGTTTTTACACTTGCGAAGGTAAACCTCAAAAAGTCAGCAAAGGTTTCTGTGATTCCGTCGATAGATAATGCAGGAACTGAAACGAGTTTTGGTTTTAAGGTTGGAATTGATAAGAGAGATATTCATTTGTCGCCTGAGAAAACGCGTGAGAAAATAGCGTCGCTGAACGAGACAATTAAGAAGTGGGAAGAAAGGTCAGAGAAACTTGGAAATGTTGTGAAGGGATTGAAGGCGTCTTGTTTGGGTGTTGGGGCTTTTTTGACTGTTAAGAATCTTTATTTGAATACTGGTGGAAAGGCAATTGCACGGCAGGAAGTAATGAGGGAAAAAGGGGGATGGTACGACCAGTGTGCGAAGTTAAAAGGGGAAGGGAAATATAGTTCTATTAACGCGTGTTTAAATGACAAGTCTGATGATATTGATAGAGATGTTAGTAGGAGAGAGGGGATAATTGAGGAGCAGAATAAAATGTTTGAAACTATAGAAAAGACAAAAGGGATTTCTGAGACAACTTGGTTGGGAGAAAAGCAAGTTAATACTAATGAAGTAAGAAAAGAATATTATCCAAAAATTAGGGAATTAATGAAGGAA
>JAHKAF010000034.1 GCA_018825865.1 Nanobdellota archaeon
ATTTAAACTTATGAAAGGAGGTGTTTGTTCCGTCGATAATTTAAAATGGCTAAGAAAAAAGCAGTAAAGAAGAAAAAGAAGAAATAATTTTCTTTAACCCCTTTATTTATTTATTTTTAATTTAAATCTCCATATAGGAGTCAATTGATTCCTATCTCAAATTTATCTAATATATGTGGCGACTTACGGAGTAAGTCTGTCCCTATCTCTTGGAAATAAAACAGCTTCCCTGATATTTAGAAGCTTGAGCAAAACCTGTGTAAATCTTTCAATTCCAATACTCCATCCGGAATGCGGCGGCGCACCAAATCTAAAACTATCAGTATAAGATTTGAAATCCTTCGGGTTCAATCCTTTTGCTTTTAATCTCTTTATCAACAAATCAGGAATGTGAACTCGCTGACCCCCGGAACTAATTTCAATTCCCCGATAAATCGCATCAAACCCCTCGCTGATTTTAGCATCAACTTTCCCGTCCTTAGGCATTATATAAAACGGCTTGCCAGACATCGGCCAGTCATAAACAAAAACAATCGTATCAGGAAACAACTCATCCAACTTCTTCTCTGCCTCTGGAGTTAAATCATCTTTTTCAACATGAATCTTATTCTCCTTCAATAACTTAACAGCCTCTGCAAAAGTCATATACTTTGCCTTCGGCACTTTCAACTTAACCTCCAACAAATCCAAATCCTCCTTATTCTTTTTCAAAACTTCTCCTACGATATATTTAACAGCCCCTTCCATTTCTTTCATCACAACCATCGCATTTGCAAAAGCCATTTCAATATCCATTTGCCTGCATTCATTCAAATGCCGAATTGTATTATGCTTCTCTGCCCTCCAAACAGGCGTGATTGTGACAATTTTCTCCATCGCACATGCAACCATTTGCTTGTACAATTGCGGACTCTGTGCAAGATAAGCTTCCTGCTCAAAATACTTTGCCTTAAATAAATCTGTTCCACCCTCAGAACTTGAACCAATCAGCGACGGAGGATGCATATCAATAAAACCTCTATTTATAAAATAATCTTTAAACGCGCTTCCAATAGTAGATTGAATTTTAAAAATCGCCTGAGTTCTCTGTCTGTGCAAATCCAAAAAACGATAATCCAACCTCTTCGGCAATTCAGTCTTTGAATGGTCAGAAACATCAATAGGCAATTTCTCAGCCTCGCTAATAACAATCATCGCGTCAGGATTGATTTCTTTACCCCCTGGCGCCTGCTTAGAATCCTTCACGCATCCCTTAACATAAACCACAGACTCCCTGGAAATCTTATCCATCATTTTGAAAATCTTATCGTCGGTCTTACCATCAACACCTGTAACCTGAACAATTCCAGAAATGTCTCTCAAAACAAGAAACTTAACTTTGCTCAAATTCCGAGTATTATGAACCCACCCAACAATTTCAACTTCTTTCTTCTTGTTATCAAACACATCTTTTATCAAAACTCTATTTTTATTCAACTTTTCTAAATCAATCATAATTATCATAAAGAAATATTGTTTATAAAATTGTTTATTTATTGGGCACTCTGTTAGTTTATAGATAACTCAGTCCAGACTTCGTCAAAGAACTCGCTTAAAGAATTTGTTAAGTTAATAGCGACTTTTTAGCGAAACGCCATACGGGAAACGCTGATATAGAACATATCAATTGTGAGCGAAGCGAAAGTAGTGCCGGAGTATGGGCAAGGACGAACATCAATATCGGGTGCAAAGCACGAGCTATTTCAATAAAAACTATTTCCTCTTTTTCTGCACAGCCCTCTTTATAGTATCTCGAACTTCTTCCTTAATTTTCTCTTCTTTCTTAACATCCCTTTTTATCTCCCCAACCTGCTCCCCAACATGCTTTTTGAAAAGTGAACTGCTTATCGACGACAAAAGATAAAGTGCAGTCGCAACCCCAAAGAACGCATAAAACATAGTGAGCACCTTTCCAAAGCCAGTCAAAGGAACTAAATCTCCATAACCAATCGTAGTCACAGTCATAACAAGAAAATAAAACGCATCCAACATATTCCAGCCCTCAATAGAAGAATAAGCAAACGCCCCGCCGATAATAAACGCGAAGAATATGACTAATATAATTACAATATTCCCCCTTATTTTCATGGAGAAGAAAGGGAAAGATTGTTTATAAAATTGTTTGTTGTTAGATTGAAATAACAGAGTAATTAGAAACAGGGTCTTTTTCTCTTAAAAAATCTGCAAAATCATGTG
>JAHKAF010000035.1 GCA_018825865.1 Nanobdellota archaeon
GCTAAAATTAACAGGGTAATAAAAGTATACAAAGTTCTATTAGAAAGTTTAGATATTATCTGCCTCATTTTAATCTTCTGTAAAAGATAAGGAGTTTTATAAATATATTTGTTGTGGAAGTTTAGCTTACTAACGCAAGGATTTAGTGGCTCTGCGTCGGACTTTGTCACGACACTTCGCGGATGAGAGTTGTCAAGGAGATAGTTTCAGGAATACATTGAGCAACTTAATAAAAGATTATTATTTATCAATTCATTATCTCGACGACGAAATATGAGCAATTTATTAAAAAGAAAATCACCTCAACCGCAAGGTATCTAATGGTCTTGGGACATTTGTTTCTATCCTGTTGAGTTTGTAAAGTGCTGATGCAAGGTCAAGAGATTTTGAAACTTCTCCGTGGTTGATGATTACTCTCTTTGGTTTTGGTCTTATGTTATTGAAAAAAGCGATTAGCTCGTTTCTACCTGCATGGGCTGTGAACCCTTCAACAGTTTGAATTTCTAAATTTATCTTTACAATCTCTTCTTTTCCGCCGACCATCATCTTTGTTTCTTTGATTCCGTCCTGGATTTGTCTTCCTAAAGAACCAACTCCCTGATAACATACAAAAATTATTGTGTTCTTCTCACTGCCTGCAAACTCTCTGAGATATTCAACTGATGCTCCTCCTACAAGCATACCTGATGTTGCAAGCACAACGCACGGCGCGCCTTCGATGACCTGTTTTCTTTCTTGAGGAGAACCGACTCTTGAAAAGGTTTCTGAAACAAAAGGGTTTTGGTCCTGGAAAATTTGCGACCTGACTTGGCTTCCTAAGAAATCTGGGTAAGCAGTGTGAATAGCATTAATATCCCAAATCATACCGTCGATATAAATCGGAACTTTAGTTAGTTTTCCTCTCTTCATTGCATCTTCTAAAATAAGCATTGTCTCTTGGGCTCTTCCTAATCCTAACTCTGGTATCAAAACCTTGCCCCCTCTCTCAACTGTCTTGTTTACCAAAGCAATTAACTCTTCCTCAGACTTTGCTCTTGGTGGCAGAATATCTCTCTTTGAACCATAAGTTGATTCAGTTATTACAGATTCTACCCTCGGAAAAGTTGCAACTGCAGGGTCTAAAAGGCGCGACCTTCCGTACTTGAAATCACCTGTATAAAGAAGATTATGTGCACCGTTTCCGATATTCAAATGAGTCATTGCACTTCCCAATGCATGACCTGCGTTGTAAAAAGTTAATCTTACGTCAGGTGTCACGTCAGTAACTTCATTGTAATTTAAACAAATGCTATGTTTAACCATTTCTTTAATATCTTTTGAATCGAAGAGCGGTTTTGCAGCTTGTTTATACGCCACTCCGATAAAATCCAAGGACATCAATGCTGCAATATCTCTCGACGGATAAGTCATATAAACTGGTCCCTTGTAACCCATCTTATATAAGTAAGGAAGTAAACCGACATGGTCTAAATGAGCGTGGCTTATTATCACAGCGTCTAATTGTTGAATGTCAAATTCAGGAACATCAAAAATTGGGAATTTATCTGCTCCTTGTGCTGCGACATCAATTCCGCAGTCAAGAAGAACTTTTGAATTAGGGGTTTGTAAAAGAATGCAGGTTCTTCCAACTTGTCTTGCTCCTCCTAAAAAAGTCAGTCTTACCCATAAATCAGCTTTATCCGGGTTCCACTCGTTGTAGATTTTCTTTCCAATAGAATTAAGAAATTTTCTTCGGTAATTATTGTTCGCATAAAGAACTTCTCGAATGTTTTCTGTAATCTGGCTTTTTATTGCCGGCGACCTTTGAACCTGTGGCGTCCATAAAGTTGTCTTTTTTATTTCATTAAGAATAGAACCCTGCTTACCAATAACCATTCCTGGTTTCTTTGCCTCAATCACAACAATGCTTCTGTGAAAATCAAAAATAATATTTGTTATCTCTGCATCTTGCGGGACAATTCTCTTTATTGCTGCTGTTGTTCCCTCTTGGCTCTCGAGAATCTTCTGGTCTGCCCTAAGCTCGATTCTCTTTTTTATATCGTCGACAATCTCCTTAATCTTTCCCTCGCCCTCTTTGAAAAATTGTTCATTATCTGTGTATAGAACTATATTCGCTCCTTCGAAACACGCGTCATTTACTTTCCCGTGCAGTCTTTCTGTTATTTGTTTTAAGATACTCATCTGGTTGTTTATATTGCTCTGACTTTGCCGTCGAATTAATTGCTCCACGTCTGGCTCTGCCAAGATGCTTCACTAAAAGATTTAGTTAATGAAATAAATTTGTTTACCATTGTTATTAGATTATCTATCTTGTTAATCTCCTATTGTTTTCAAAAATATTTAACCCTCTATGTGTTTTATATAACATCTTAAATATCAATCCTCTTAAAATTATCCTACTATTCCTTATGTGGTTTATCATCCTTATAGTTTGGCTCGATTGTCTGCTCAACTACTTTCTTGATTCCGTCTTTTGTGATTGTAAAAACATCAATACCATAACCTGATGCAGTGTCTCTTTGAGTTGAAGATTTTAGTGCTTCCTTAGCAAGTTCAATTCCCTCTTTAACACTTAATCCTTTTTTGTATTGTCTTTCTAAAAGTCCAAGAACAAATGTTAAGCCTGAGCCAACATTTGCATCATAGTCCTCTATCTTTACGATACTTCCATCTGGAAAAATAGTAAATAACTCAACAGAACCATCTTCATTAAATCCTCCAATTAAGAAACCTGCTTGTTGAGGAATCATTGATGGTTGCCTTATTCCAGAATAATTAATCGCTGAAAGAAGATTTGCAGATTGTTTTACAGTCGGTCTTGATTTTGATTTTAACTCTTTAAGTTTTAATTCGGCAGGCAATATCTTTTGAATTCTTTGAGAATCTGAAACAGAACCACAATTAGACATTAATAAATAATCATTAATCTGCACAGTTTTTTGAGAATCTTTATAGAAAACTATATTTCCTGCAGTTGTCTGACGATCACTTGCCATCACAACTCCGTCTTTACAAACAATTCCAAGAATTGTGGTTCCTGTTTTCAAAATCGAGTTCTTTAATTCTGCGTCCATTTTAATAGAACAATCTAATTATTATTAGAATTTATAAAAATTAGGGGGATTTTGATTATTTAAAGTTTTCGGATGTCAAATCATCCACTTGCCATCTTTCTGAATCACTTTCCCATCAACAATTATCTTCGCCTTGCTCATGTCTTTGACAATATCCCAATGTATTGCAGAGTCGTTTCCTCCGCCGTTTTCCTTGTAAGCCATTCCTAATGCAAGGTGTATTGTTCCTCCAATTTTCTCGTCGAATAAAAGGTTTTTTGTGAATTTTGTTATTTTTGGATTACATCCTATTCCAAACTCTCCGACATAAGAAGCATTTTCATCAGTTACCAACATTTCTTTAAGGAAATCCTCGTTCTTTGATGCTTTTGATTCAATGACTTTTCCATTCTCAAACTTCAATTCAATATCTGTTACTTCTTTTCCAGCTTCTATTGCAGGATATTCAAATTTAATCCAGCCATTCAAACTTTCTCTTAAAGGAGCCATGAAAACTTCTCCTCCAGGCATGTTTTCCTCTCCTTTGTCTGCAGTAGCCTTGTCCCCATGAACTCTAAACTTCAAATCAACATTCTCCCCAATCAAATGAACCTCGCTGTTCTTTTTGAATTTCTTCAGAATCTTATCCATCTGCTTTCCTAATTTTTTCCAATCTTGAATACACGCCTGATAAACAAAATTTTCATATTCTGTCAAGGACATTTCTGCTTCTTGTGCGTGTGCCTGAACAGGATAAGCAATTGTACAGCGACGTATTTTATCTTTTTCATTAACAACATAATCTGAAATCGGACGAGTTACTTTTTGCCTTGAAGTTATTTTCTTTGGCTCTGCGCTTGTCAATTCTTTTGTGTTCAAATCAGTATAAACTCCTATATACTTATCTGCTTGTTTAACAGTATCCATCCAATATTGGGGAAAGTTTTCAATTTGCTCTTTAGTTGCATATTTGTAAAAGAAGTCTGAAACATCTGGCAGATGAATTCTCACGATTGGATGTGCTTTCTGTAAAATGATTTCTTTGTAAAGCTCGACGAGAAAAGGTATTGCTTCGCTTCCTCCAGAAATTATAACTTTCTCTCTTGGTTTTACAAATACAGAATATCTCACAGCGAGTTGTGCTAATTTTCTTGTTCTTAAATCTACTGGCATTTTATATTCAGAAATCTTAGGCGATTTCAAACCATCACCTCTAAAATAAGTTGAAGTGACATATTTATAAAACTATTGGCTCACTTTGTTCGTAGACGGATGGCTTCGCATCGGACTTTGTCACGACGCTTTGCGAGAGGTTATTAATGGAATAGCTTCGCATAATATGTTAAGTAACTGAACACCATAAAACAAAAGACTTCAATCTTTTGTTAATTACTTCTAAGAAATCCTCGCGACAGCGAGCAATTTAAACTAAATCACCCATCAACAAAACTAGCTCCGTTTTCCTTTTTGATTCTGATTACGTTTTCCACGAAACCTTCCATCTTCTGCTCGTGGCTTACAATAATTAGTTGTGCAACATTTAACTGATCAAGGACTTCGCGCATTTTGTCTAGTTGCTGGTCTGAGAAACCATCTGTTGGCTCGTCGAGGATTACAAAATCGCGCGTTTTAATTTTACTTAACATAGAATTAATAACTTGGTTTAGTGCAAGACGGTAAGCAAGTGCGACTGCAGTTCTCTCTCCTCCCGAAAGATATGCGTAATCAATTTCGTAATCATGTTGTTCAATTATCGGTGTGAAGTCGTCGCTAAGGGAAACATTGAAGGATTCTGAAACAAGCATGCTAAACCATTCCTCGAAAAGAGTGGAAAATTCTGATTTAAGATTAACCATCACGTTTTTCTCGATGAGGGAAACAACAGGGGTGAATTTTTTAGAAAGCCAATTCTCTAATTCTGTTATATAATTGAGTTGCTTCTTAATCTCTTCTGTTCTCTTAATTCTCTCTTTTAATTCTTCAATCTGATTCGAAAAAACTTCTATCTCTTTTTTCAACTCAGCAACCTTTATCTCAACTGCCCTCTCTTCACCCATTGCTTCGTCAAGTTCGTCCTGTTTTGATTCAAATAATTTATCAAATCGTGCTAACTCAAATACAGAATTTCTTAAAGTCTCAATTTGTTTGTCTAGCATTCTCACATCATTCTCTAACAATCTCTTTGATTTTTCAATCTCTTTAAGATGAACTTGTTTCTCATCAATTCCCTGGAGTTTAATTTTCAAAATATTTAATTCCTGTATTCTCTTCTCAGCGAGGAAAATGTTAGAATTTATCTCATCTATTTTTTCAAGAATTTTCTTTTTTTCAGAATTCAATAATCCTATTTTCTCTAGATTCTCAGAAGTAGTTAAACTAAGTTTCTTGACAACATTAGCCTTGTAAGTTGGTCCAACATCCTGCATGCACGTCGGGCAAATTTCAATATGAATCAGTTTTTCTTTAATCTTTTCGTTATCCTTGTTTCTCAAATCCAAAGAATAAATTCCTGTTGAAACTTCAAGACTTTTTTTATTCAACTCTTCTTTCTCTTTTTTTCTCAAATCAATATCTTGGTTAAGTCTCTCTATTTCTAACTCATCAAACTTCAATTCACTCAGCTCTCTTATTTGGGCTTCAATTCTCTTAATAGTCTCAAAATTGTTAGCAACAGCCTCCCGCTTGTTTAAAATCATAATCTTAGTTTTCTCAATTTCTTGTTGGAACTTTCTTTTCTCCTCAATTTTTTTAGAGATTTCTTCTTTCTCTCCTTGGATTTCCTTTCTTTTTTCTCTTTTAGAAAAAAGCTCTTTCTCGACTGACACAAGATTATAATGTTTTGTCTCTAACTCGTTTTCCTTGGAAATAATATTCATCCTGTCTTGTTCTATGGTCTCTGTCAACCCTTCTTTCAATCGTTTTTCTTCTCTTAATTTCGAGGTTACTATTGAAATATTCTCGAGGATTCTCTTGTATTTATCAATTCCAAAAATATGCCGGAGAGTATTGGTTCTCGTCACAGGGTCCTGCAGAATTATTTGTTTCATTTCTTCCTGGGGTGTATAAACTGTGAACTTGTAAAGGATGTTTTGTTTTTTTGAAAACTCTCCTGGATAACTAAGTAATTCTAAAATTGAGTTCTTTATTTCTGTAACTGAAAGTTCTCTTTTTTCTCCGTTGATTTTTATGGCGCAGTAATCCTGTGATATTGTCTTGCTTCCGCGTTTTAAAGTTCTCTCCACCATAACTTCTTTATCATCGACGACAAATTCAATTTTTACGCGTCCCTCATTCTTGCCGTTTTTCAAAAGTGAAGAACCTCTCTGGCCTGGTTGCAAACCAAAAAGCGCGAACTCTATCCCTAACAAAATTGAAGTTTTCCCAGAACCAATATCTCCTGAAAGTAATGTGGAACCTTCTGCAAATTCAATTGTCTGATTTTCATAACTTCGGATATTGTTTAGAGTTATCTTTTTCAGGCGCATGATAAAACAAAAAAGAAAGGATATTTAAGGATTATTGAGGTGGGATTGTTAGATTAATTATTAGAAAATTAGTTCACAACAAGTTGCTCATATTGGCTACTCCAAAATCGACGCTGTCAGATTTTTCCGTTAAAGAAGTTATTTATCACCTTAACAAATTTTCTAAGCGAAGTTCCTCGACGAAGTCTGGAACTGAGCAATTAATAAACGAAACATAGTGAGTCAAATTTATTCATATCTCAAGACCCTCGCTGATTGCTTTTCTTAGGTTAGGATTTGGATTGTGAATCCAAGTAATTCCTTTAAGCGAAGTAAAAATTTTGTTGCTCTGCTCAAGATAGTGGAGGATTATCATAAGAGTATTATGATTAACTTGTCGAGGGATATTCCTCTTCAACTCAGCAACAGATACAACACCCTCTCCAATTTCTTTCAAAGTTCTTTCAACCATAATTACTGTATTGAGCGTCGGCCAATGCATAGGTTTTTCCTTATGAATTATCTTAGGCATTTTAATAATCAATTGTTATTTACTTGTAACAATTAATGATGTAGATGTATTTAAATGTTTTGGGTTATTTTGAAAGATTCTCCAAAATCTCTTCACAATTGTTTACAAATGAATACGCATCCTTTTTTATTTTTTCTGCGATTTCTTTTGTTGTTTTTTTCGTGATGCTATATTGGGCAATTTCCCTTTTATGTTTTGCACTGGACAATTTTGCTAGCTCCTCTTTTTGAAATTCTGCATTTTTCAAAAGTAAATAGGAGTATTCATCTAATAGTTTTTTCTTTACAAAATATTCTTCAAGAAGCATCATCGTCGCTGAATGATTCTTGCTTCTGAAACCAATTTTCGCAATCAGTGCAAGTGCCGCAGAATACATCGCATAATAACCACAAATAACAATCCATTCGCAAGGATTATATTCTTCGGAGATTTTTAGCAATTGCTTTGTTGATTTGGAATTTAATTTATTAAATATATCTAATGTTTCTAAATTATATCTTGCTTTTTTTAGATAATTTTTTGCTTTTGGGATAGTTGTTTTATCCCTTACTACTTGTCCTTTTTTTAAATAAAATTTTAATTTATTCATTTTGATACATCCAGGAATAATACAAACCAGAGCGATTGAAAACTAGAGAGTAATTTTTTAGGTCAGCCCAAAGTTCAGGATTTTCCTTTTTTATCTTCGGGAATTCGCTTTTTTTTACAAAGACTGGAGCAATGTTTAACCCATATTTAGATTTAATTGAATTGATTTGTTTTTCTGCTTCTCTTTCTGAAGAGGAAACAATCATCAAATCAATATCAGAATTTTTTGTTTCATTTCCTTTTGAGTAACTGCCGAAAACAAGGACGATTTCTGAATCGGTTTTAATCTCATTAATTGCCTTATAGATAATTGGATGTTTATTTGAAAAGTTAATTAAGGTTTCAGTGATATAATGATTAAAAGCTAATTTAAGATAAAGATTGTTATAATCGGCTTTGTAAACAAGTGTTCTTCCTACCTTTTTTGAAGAGACAATTTTTTTCTCTTCCAATTTTTTCAATGAAGTATTAATCCTCTCATAAGAATAACCACTTATTTCTTTTATGTCTTTTATTTCTTTCTCGTCTCCTTCTGGAAAAAAACATCTAAGCACAATATCTTCAACATAACTAAGTTGATTATCACTACATAAAATTTTATTTTTTCGTACCATTTTATAACTATTTATTTTTCAATAATATTATTGATTTTTCAGTATTTAAATGTTTTTGGGTTGAAATTGCTTTCGCATTGACGGGAGAGGATTGATAGGGTTGGAATTAA
>JAHKAF010000002.1 GCA_018825865.1 Nanobdellota archaeon
AAATGGCAGAAAAGAGAAATACTTTGGATTGTAGAAAAGAAAGTTTAACTTTTATCCTTCAAAAACAAGACACCTATATTGAACAAAAAAAATCCGAGGGCATATCCTCCAATTACGTCGCTGAACCAGTGAACATTCAGATAAATTCTGCTGAACCCAGCGAGAAGAATTAGGAAAATATTTATGAAGATGAAGATAGCTCTTCCTGCTTTATTTTTTATTTCATCTTTGTAAAAATATATGATAAAGGAAAATAAAATTATAGAGGATATAGAATGCCCACTTGGAAAACTATAGCCACTCTCTTGAATCATTTGGATAGCTGGTCTACCTCTTTGGATAATTAATTCCAGAATATGCTCAAGGATAAATCCAGCCACAAGAGTTAGAACCAACACCAAAGATTGCATTCTTCTTTTTTGTGAATAAAGAAAAACAGCCACGGTGATTGCAATAAAGACTATAATCCTTCTTGAATAATCTCCCATGAAAATAAAAAATCCATTTGTCGTCGGGTTCCACATTTTCTGTGCAAGATTACTAACAAAATAATCCAAAGAAACTTTCCCAAAAATAACAAACATTAAGACTATTAAAAAAACAGAGAGAGAAATCACAGACAAAATCAAAATCCTCCTTTTTTCTTTCATGGTTGTTAGATGAAAATTGAGATTAAATAATTAGTGGTTGTTGGGAGGGATAATTTGGGAGAAGATTAAGTAATAACTTTATTGAAGATTCCTAATATGGTCTTTAAATATGCTCTCTATCTTTATCATTCTTTCAATCATTCTATCTTGAAGAGCACCCCATTTTTCTTTATCCCTTAACCCTCCATCTTCAAATCTTACTCCAATACGTGAGGCCCTTTTATTATCAAGTCTTTCCCAATTAAGGGAAAATCCAAGTTTATTTTCAATTTCTTCTTTAAAAGAAACTAATTGGTCAAATCTTTTTTTGTTTATATTTGGGTTTACGTACTCCTTCCCTCTATCTAAATAGATTTCACATCCAGATTCATTATTGAAGATAACAAAATTATACCCAATCCCTGTTTTTCCCGCCCCTGTTCCTACCCAATGATATATTCCCGGAGAGATTCTAGAGAAAAAATTAGACTTTTTATTTATCTTTTCTAAAAGTTGCCCCCAAAATTCTTTTCTTAAAAAATGTCTCTCAGCGTATATCTTTCTTTGATGTCTTTGACTTTTTTCTTGTTCTATTTCTTCGGGGATAATTGTTGTCCTCGCAATAATCTCGTCTCCCATTTTTGTTTTAGTATATTTAAGGACAAGGACATTTATCCCCATGTCATAATTATTAGATAACCATCCAATCATCCTTTCAAGAGATTCATCTACACTAGTTCCTACTAATAAGATTTTCTGAAAATTATTAATTGAAATATCTTCGATTGATTCTTCATCTAAGTCAAAATTTTCTATTAAACATTCTGAAATTTTTTTACCGGTATATCTCTCACATTCTTCATTCAATCTTTCTAAATCCCAAGAAGATATATCAGAAGCGTAATCTATTGCTTGGGATAGGACTTCCCGATGTAACTTATCTCTTTTTAATTCAATGATAATTAAATTGCCTGATTGATCTATCCCAAGAAAATCTAAAGGTCCTCTTTTAGTCATAATTTGCTCACCGATAATTAGTATATCTCCACCGAGGATTTCTGGATTATCTTTTATCCACCTCTCTAAATCATTGACTTCTGTCCTACCTGCATCAACCATGCTAACCTCCGAAGGGATTAATTTACCTTCTACTATTTCCCACAATTTTATTTCAGTAGCCATTAGAGAACCCAGAGTGTCTAGTTTTTAAGAATTATTATACTCCAGTTAATCATTGATTCTCACTTAATCCTTTATGCAAATGACTGTGTCGATTTGTATCCAATAATCAAAATTATTGATTCTCAGATAATCCTTTCCTCTCACGTATTCTTCTAATAATTTCATCTCTTAGATTTGTAGGAATTTGTTCGAATAACTGGTCTTTTATAGACGACGAGCCCCTACCTTCTGTTGCTGAACGCAAGTCGTTTGACCAGCCAATCATTTCTGCCACAGGAATCTTTGCCTCCATCGCAGCAATTGTTCCTTCCTGCGTAACATTAATCATCTGCCCCCTCTTTCCTCCGACAAGTTTTGTAACTGTTCCCAAAAAATTGTCAGGCATTTCAATTAAATGAATTTGCAATGGTTCTAATAATGTTGAATTTGCTTTTTGCATAGAACCTCTAATAGCTTCTCTTACAGCAGGATAAACTTGTGCTGGACCTCGATGAATCGCGTCCTCGTGAAGACGGATATCCATTAAAGATACTTTCATTTTTGTACATGGCTCCCTTGCCAGGGGTCCCTGGTCAATCACCATTTCAAAAGCATCAAGAACCATTTCAATAACTTCTCCGATATGAACCTCTCCTCTTGTTTCATCCATAAAAACATTTCCTTTGTAAACATCTCGGATGTTTCTCACATCATCTCCTATCCAACCAAGTTTTGTAAAAACGTCTGCGACTGCCTGACTTCTTTTCTTAACTCTGCCTTCTGGAACAGCACCTTCTTTAATTGCTTCATAAACATTATCCTCCAAAGGTTCAACCATCATGTAAAAACTATTGTGTTTGTTCGGGCTTCTTCCCTCGACAGACGGGCCTTCTTTTGTGATTGTCTCACGATAAACTACGATTGGCGCGGAAGTTTTAACATCAAGTCCTTTTTCTGATTTAATTCTGTTCTCAATAATTTCCAAATGAAGCTCGCCCATTCCTGACATAAGACTCTCGCCAGTCTGGTCATTAATTTCTATTCTAATCGAAGGGTCCTCTTTTCCAATTTGTTTTAGCACCTCAACAAGTTTAGGTAAGTCCGCAGCTTTTGTTGCTTCAATAGATTTCGTAACAACTGGTTCAAAAATATGCTTAATGGCTTCAAATGGTTCTATCTCGCTTTTCGATACTGTTTCTCCTGCAAATACATCTCGCAACCCAACAACACCGACAATGTTTCCTGCACTCACTTCATCGACGACAAATCTCTGGGCACCTTTGTAAACTGAAACCTGTTGTATTCTTGTTTTTCTTTTTGCAAGATTCATATAAACTTCATCACCTTGCTTTAGAGTTCCTGAAAATAATCTTCCACACGCAACTTCTCCTGCGTGTTTGTCGACGACAATTTTAATCGGAACAAAAACAGGTGTACCTTTCTGGTCGCAATTTGTTAAACTTTTTCCAAGTTCAGAATCTAAATCTCCGTGCCATATTTTTGGGATTCTATATTTTTGTGCGACAACAGGATTTGGGTGGTGTTCAACTGACATTGCCAACACCACTTCATGTAATGGGGCTTTTTTTGCAAGTTCTTTGTGATTATTATTTTGATATGCGTCGATAACGTCTTTGAATGTAATGTTCTTTTCTTTCATATAAGAAAAACTTAGAGCCCAGTTGTGAAATGCAGAACCAAACGCGACGCTTCCTTCACCGACGCCGACTTTCCATTTTTCTTTATATCCTTCTGGTGCGATGTTTTCAATTAATTGATTAACATGGTCAATTATTGAGATGAATTTTTTTTGCATTGCTTCAGGAGTAAGCTTAACTTCTTTGATTAATCTGTCAACTTTATTTATGAAAAGAACAGGCTTTACAAGCTCCTTCAGTGCCTGCCTGACAACAGTTTCTGTCTGGGGCATAACTCCTTCAACAGCACATGTAAGAATTATACATCCGTCGACCGCCCTCATTGCACGCGTGACATCTCCTCCGAAATCAACATGTCCTGGAGTGTCAATTAAATTAATCAAATAATCTTTTCCTTTAACAGTGTGAATCATAGATACCGACGCTGAATCAATTGTTATTCCTCTTTCTGTTTCATCAGCATGGAAGTCAAGGAATCTCTGTTTCCCTGCTGTTTCATGTGAGAGCATTCCTGCACCAGCTAAAAGATTATCTGAAAAAGTTGTCTTGCCGTGGTCAATGTGTGCAGCAATCGCGATGTTTCTAATCCTCTCCTGCTGCTTCATTAATTTTGTTATTGGGGTCTCGGCCATTTTAATATGTTTAAACTATCTAATATAATTAGAATATA
>JAHKAF010000036.1 GCA_018825865.1 Nanobdellota archaeon
ATGATATAACTTCACATAATACGTTGAGCCCGAGAGGTTGTTTTGTTAATAATTTATATCCCTCTCGCGTCAGCGAGGTAATTTTATTATATATTTTAGAGGATAATAGTTTTTATAAAGTTGAGAGACTAATAGAAAATATGACTGATGAATTAGAAGGTATCTTAAGTAAAATTGAAAATTCCAAAAGGGAAATAGATGAATATGTAAATAAGGGGGATTGTGTAAATGCAATTAAAGAAATGTCTAAAGTAATTGGTTATCAAACAGAAACAATTCTATATTTACAAAGATAATAAGGAAAATCATACACCTGTTCAAGGTCACCTAATATTTCTTTCAAATTTACCTGAACTTTAATCCTCTAAACAACACTCGCCTTTTCAATCACGACATTTTCTAAAGGTTTATCCTGTGCGTTTGTCTGGACTTTTGCGATTTTGTCGACGATATCCATGCCTTCAATCACTTCTCCGAAAGCAGGATGTTTTGCGTCGAGGAAATTATTGTCCACTAAATTTATGAAGAATTGGCTTGAGCCTGTGTTTGGTCCTGCATTTGCTATTGAAATTGTTCCGCGATTATTTTTGTTTCCGCCCGCATGTGTGAATTCGTCTTTGATATTTGGAATTTTTGGGTCTCCGAATCCTGTTCCAGTTGGGTCCCCTCCTTGAATCATAAATCCGTCGATGATTCTGTGAAAAATAACTCTGTCATAAACTCCATGTTCAACAAGACTTTTGAAATTGCCCGTTGTTATAGGCATATCATCATACATTTTAATAACAATATCCCCCATGTTTGTTTCAAGTTTGACTTTTGACTCCAATGATTGGTTCATTTTTTTAATATTTGTCGGTGATGATTGGTTCATTTTGTAAATTCCTACAGCTAAAATTAAAATTAAAACTATTATAAAGGTTATTGTTTGGGGTTTCATAATTTAGAAAATATGACAATAGTTTTTAAAATTAACTTATCACAATAAAGTTTAAATAATATATAATAGGGACTTTTTAATGCGAATTTATTGTTATGCCTTAAATCAAGAACTAAAGCTAAGAAACAGGCAGATAAAGTATACTACATTAAAATGCCAAGAGGAAAGAAGGTGTTTACATGACGAAGGAAAATGCCCTATAATTCAGATTAACAATCAAGTTTGTCAACAATTAGATAAAGTAATAAATAACTTCTAAAAGACAATATTTATTAACCTTATTTTCTATTCTCTCCTAATGAAAAAGGGTGTTTTGTTTTTTGTATTATTAATGCTAATTCTATTACCAATTGCGTCAGCAGGTTCTGTGGACAGCGAGATGCAAAAAGTTACTCATTATGCTGAAGAATTTGAGACAGGGAATATAAATTATGTCCAATTTTTAGTTCATCTTAGTTCTGTTCGGGAAAATTTGAATGAGATTCTCGGAGCGACCGGAAAAGAGTATGGCGGGATTGTGAAGCAAGAACAAGTTAGAACTATTTTAGGGGAGCCTGAAAAGGAAACGAAATGGGTTTGGGTGGAGAATGAGGAGCGTGAAAAAAAAGTAGAGTCTTCTGTTCCTATCTGGGAGAAAATAATTTTTGACGGGAAAAAAATCCAGATAAGATTAAACGCTTTTCCGTCGATAATCAAGAGAAAAACTCCTGAATTAAAAGCAGAGATAAGGAAATTAGAGGATGAGGGAAGAATAGAGGAAGTGAAATTGCTCGAGAAAGAAGGGGAGGAAACATTAGTGTACAGGCTGAATTTTAACATTGAATTTAAGAAACCAAAAGAGCAACTTGATATCAATAGTAAGATAAATGACATTCAGACGCTTGCGCAGGATTTTAATTCTGATTCTTCAGATTCAAATGCAGAGAAACTGGCTAAAGAGAGTGTGAATGCCGAGAGAATTTTTGAATCCTATTTCAGACAAAATCAGGGAAAATGCGAGGATGTCATGATCTCTATTTTTGGTTCTGAAAACAAGAAAGACACAATGAAAACTATTGTTCATGAAATTGATTTTTACGAGGGAGAAAATTTTGAAGCAATAATGAGGCTGGAGATGTGTGATGACTGTAACTGGAACTGGATTAACCTTAATATGTGGTTTGAAGGAAGAGGCAAGTTTAATCCTCCTGAGATGAAAGATTCAGGAAAAGAATCCAGAGAAAGATTCAAACAGATGACTTCTGAAGAATTCAAAGCAGAAACTACAGAATTAATAGAGGATATCATAATATTTTTAGAGCAAAAAAAGATGGAGGCTGCATTTGATTCTTCATCAAAACTTATGACTCTGACTGAATCATGGAATGAAGTTTCAAATAATGTATGGGAAGAAGTTGACAAAGAATTTAGACAGGGAGAAGATTCTATGACTGAAGAAGAACGCCAGAAACTTAATGAAAATTATGGATGGATAAAAAGAGAGCAGGAAAAAAGAAACAATGAAAAAGAACTTAGGCAGATAAATTATGAAGAAAGAAAACAGTTTTATCTGGGTTTGTTTTCTGCGTATGATAAAAAAGAATTTTATTTTGAGCAGGAAGAATATGAAAAAAGACTTGTTCAGGAATTTAAGACATTTGAAAAGGAAATTTGTGATAATAATGTTGATGATAATGAAGACGGGGGAATAGATTGCGGTGATGAACAATGCGGAGGAAAACTCTGCGGAAAGATAGTGGGTGTCGGGACAATAGAGAATGAAACTTTTGAATCAGTTACTGAACTATATTGTATTGCAGGAGCATGCCAGGCAAAAGAAGAGTTTTCCGTCGGCAAAAAAGTTATCTGCGGAAACCACATTTGTGAAGAGAACGAGACGCTCGAAACATGCGCGCAGGATTGTGCCGGATGTAAACAATGGGATGCTGTAAATTGCTCTGGAAAAGTTATATTCAGTGGAAAAGATATTAATGGTTGCCCGTTAGAACCTATTTGTTTAAGTGAAGAAAAAACATGTGAAGCAGACGAGGACTGCACTGATCCATTATGTGGCGACGCTATTTGTTTAGAAGGTTTATGTGTTATTGAAAAACTAAAAGAATGTGCAGAAGTAGAATGTACTGAAGGGCAGGAAAAGGTAAAGAAGTGTGGTTCAGCTGGAGAGATTACTGCGAATGTGTGTGTTAAAGGAGTCTGGGAATCACTAAACACAGAATGCGAAGAAGAAACAGGAGAAGTAATTATAGAAAATTCTGAAGAGATTGTCGGAAATGACTGCATAATGAGAGATGATTGTGGAGGAGAAGATGTTTGCAGCAACGGAAGATGCATTACAATACCAAAAGTAGCAGAAGTTGAAGAATCTTATGAGGAACTGAATCTTGAAGATTTTATAGACGAGGATAACATCCAGAAAGATAAATTTGAAGATAAAGAAAAACCACGGGATGAATTAAAAGAAGATGAATCAGATATGACTGAAGAGAATAAAGAAAATAAACCAGAAATAAGTGATGAAAATTCAGCTGGAGAAGAAACACAAGGAGAGGTTGCAGGAGAGCCAGAACAAAGTTCTGAAGAGCCTGAATCAACACTTACTGGAGGAGTTATATTTAATTTTTTCAGAGCAATTGCTGGAAAAGTAACAGGTTCAGCCATTACCGAATCTTTTGTTGAAGACGAAGGAAATGAGATTCAACAGGAAGTTATAGAGAGCGATGAAGGTTTTGAAAACAATCAAGATGTGGAGAATACAATTGATTCTGGAGAGAAAAATAATTTTGATGAGGGAAATAAAAACGATATACGCGAAGGTGGAGAGGAAAATAATTGGGTGCAGGAGGATGAAGAAAGAAGAGAAGAAGACAAAGAAAACAGGAAAAATGAGTGCAGGGACAGATGTGACAGGGAATGCAACGACAGGATAATCAAGCCATGTGTGGAGCCTTGTGTGTGGGATGAATGCGGAGATATGCTGGAATGTAATATTGATGAAATAACAAAAAATTGTGAGAGTGGCTGCAAGAGCGAGAAAAATATTGATGATTGTGTTAATGAATGCGAAGGAAAGTGTATGAAGGGTGAAAATACTTGGGAAGAACCTGAATGGGAAAAAAAGCAGGAAGAGTTGGGAGTTTTTTCTGCTGGCGGAGGATGCAGAACTTCTCAGGGAAAAACAGAAGGTTTTATCTGGTTCAATGGATGGGGCGAGCCTTTTGATGAGATACAGCCGTTAAAACAAAAATATTATCAGGGTGGACAAGCAGACTGGTGCAAATGGGATTTAGAAAATCTAATTAAACAGCGACGGGAATTTGAAAAAAGTTTTAACCAAAAATTTGCAGAATGGTTTTTTGATGATTACATGGCAAATACTGCAGAAGACTGGGAGCAGCACCAATCAGGAATTTTTGAACTTTACTGGAACATTGTTGATAATTCTAGGCAGATTTCAGAAAGAATGAACTGCCTTGGGATAGAAGAGATTCCGTTTGATTATAAACTTCTGAATTTAAGTTATGAAACAGCTTATGGAAGCATTGAATACTGGGAGGAAGTGCAGGACGGAAAAATGAATTATGGAACTGAAGAAGAAATGGAAATGATTACTCCTTATATGAAGGTGTGGATTTTCCCTCCTAAGGAATTTATTCAATATGAACTGAAAAAAGCTATGAAGGAGCAGAGTTTCCCTGGTTCTCCTGAAGAGAAAATGGAAAGGGAAAATGAAGGCGGACCTACAGCAGAAGAAAAAGAGAAAATAAAACAGGATAAAAGTTTTATGAAAAAATTAAAATCTTCCGCAGATAAATACGGAGGGAATATCGACGCTGTTGTTCAATTTAAGGATTTTGAAACAAATGAAGTTGTTTTTAATTTATACGCCCAGATTAATGAAGAAGATATTTTAATGGTTACTCCAATGCTTCCTGAAAATGTTCCTGCGCAGGATGTCAAAATAGAAATGGATTTTGAATTTCTTTATAATCTGATTTATACTTCTGAGAAAGATATGAGTGGTGAAAGGATTGAGTCGCCTCCTTGGGCAGAGAGAAAAATAAAACCAATTGAAAAAATTAAGGAAGTGACGAATGGGATTCAGGTGTTTTTGAAAGTTAGGAAAATGATTAATTCTGCAACAATAACTCCTAAAGAAGCTAAGAAAGATGTTGATAAATTGTTTAAGGATTTCCTTTGGATGATGATGAAAGGTGGGATGGACGACGGGAAGGGACCTGATGAAGGTGCTGGAGAAAAAGATAAAAAGGTCGAGGAAATTGAGAGGGGATTATGGGAAGATAAAGGGGTTTTGAACTAAGTGAAGGGGTACCGCTCGGTGTACCCCAAATTGCGGAATGAAGGGGCAGAGGTTATTCTGGGTTAAGTTGGAAAAAGTTTGTTAAAATAAAGATATTTAATACGTTGAGCCCAAAGTTATTTCTGTTAACTACTTTACATCAATCTCGCGTCAGCGAGGTAATTTCTAATTTCAAAATCTTTAAATACTTCAACTTTCTTTAATCCTTAATTAAAAGAGGTAAACAAGATGACATGTGCTAATTGGAAGCTGACGATTTTTGCTGCAGTGATTCTTGTGCTTACATTCTGGCCGAGTCTTTTTAGTGCG
>JAHKAF010000037.1 GCA_018825865.1 Nanobdellota archaeon
AAGCAGAAAAAGAAAAAGTGGATTTAGTGATTCTGGCAGGAGACATAACAGGCCCTTTTGACACAGATAATTTACTAAAACCTTTCATCGATAAAAAGCAAAAAGTAATTCTTGTCCCAGGAAATTGGGATACTTCTGAAACCACAGAATTCTTATCAAAATTATATGGAATAAAAAACATAGGAGAGCACTATGTAAAATATGGGGGTATAGGAATTTTCGGAATCGGAAGCCCAGACTGGCAGTTAAATCTCAACGAGAAAAAAGCATTCGCAAAATTAGAAAAAGAATTCAAAAAAATCAAAGACCTGGAAAAGACAATAATGGTGAGTCATCTTCACGCAGCTAACACAAAAGCAGAATTCTCTGGAGTTCCTGGAAGCACAGGCATACGCAAAGCAATAGAAAAATTCAAACCTGATTTATTCATCGCAGGACACATCCACGAGGCTGAAGGTCTAGAAGAAAACATCGGTAAAACAAGGGTAATCAACGTCGGAAGAAAAGGAAAGATAATTGAGATTTAGTATTTCTACAGATTGATTTGAACAGACTTTTATTTTTCAAAACTTTTACCAGTCCACAACGTACATTTTTTTTCTGGACCTTCATGCTGACTATCCGCATAATCATAAAATGTTATGCTACGAATAAGCCATGAATTTTCGCATTCTTCAAAAGTGGTTATTTTGGCACTTGAATATCCGACTATGCCAGCGAGCGAGCCAACGACAAAAATCAGTAAAAAAAATAGATACTATTTTTTTGTACTACTCCCATAAGTTTAATTCTTAGTTAGATTATTTAAATATTTGTTTTTAAGGCAGGCACTTCTCTTTTATAGTGAGGGGGTAAATTGAAACTAACACCTCCTAACAAACTCCCTAACCAAAAACCTATAAAACCTTATTCCTAATAAACAATCATGCCAAAACAGGAAAAGAAAACCAGAGAAGAGAAATTTGCAGAAGAATATTTCCCTGTAGATAAAGACGACCTTAAACTAACTGTAGAAATTCCTGTGAAAGAATCTTATGAAAAAATTGTTTCCACAGTTGAAAAGGAATACAAAAACCCAGATAGAGCATCTTTAGAAACAATTGAAAACGTTGCACAGAAGAAAATGCGTCGCTCGGCGTATCCAAAAGAACAGAATGCAGGGGCAAAAAAAAGAGTTTACAAAAAGAAAGCTACACGTCGCTCGGCGTGCCCAAAAACACAGAGTTCGGGGGCAAAAAAAACAGCGAATGAAAAAGTAACTTATTCTCCTCCAAAAATAACTCTAAAAAAAGATGGTTATGAACTCATCATCACAGAAAAGCCACAGGCAGCCACAAAAATTGCCTCTGCACTTGGAAACTCAAAACAAAAAATACTTAACAAAATAGCATATTACGAAGTCAACAGAGAAGGTAAAAACATCGTCGTGGCTTGTGCAGTTGGGCACTTATTCGCATTAAAACAAAACAACCCTGGCTCAGAAATTCCAGAATTTGATATAAGCTGGTTCCCAAATTATTTAGTAAGGAAAAAGGATTTCTCCAAAAGATACTATGATACATTATTAAGTCTAGCAAAAAAAGCAGGAAGCCTGACAGTCGCAACAGATTTTGACATAGAGGGAGAAGTCATTGGATTGAATATAGTAAAATTCATTGGAAACCAGAAAGACGCCAACAGAATGAAATTCTCAACTCTTACTCCAAAAGAACTAAATAAAGCATACGAAGAAAAATCCCCCCGAATAAATTGGGGACAGGCAATCGCAGGAGAAACACGGCATTATTTGGATTGGTTCTATGGAATAAATCTCTCAAGAGCTTTGATGAATTCAATAAAAACAACTGGCAAATTTAGAATCATGTCAATTGGAAGAGTCCAAGGACCAGCACTGAACTTAATTGTAAAAAAAGAAAGAGAAATTCAAGCATTCAAACCAAAATCTTATTGGCAGGTTTTTATCACAATCTGGGATGAAAAAAATAGATTAGAACTTAAGCATAACAAAGATTTATTCAACAAAGAAGAATTATCTAAATTCAATGACCTCAGAGGAAAAAAAGCCAACGCTTCAACTAAAAAAACCGAACAGATTATCCCTCCAAATCCTCCTTTCAACCTGACAACCTTGCAAACAGAAGCTTACAAATTCCATGGCATAACTCCTTCCAATACTTTAAGAGCAGCACAATCACTTTATCTTTCAGGACTCATTTCTTATCCAAGAACCTCAAGCCAGAAACTGCCAGATTCAATAGATTACAAAACGATCTTAAAAAAATTATCTAAACAATATAATGTTGAAAAACTTATAACAAAACAAAAACCGATTGAAGGAAAGAAAACCGACCCTGCTCACCCTTCAATTTATCCGACAGGAGAAAACCAGATTCTTTCAGGAACCGACGAGAAAATCTATAATTTAATAGTTAGAAGATTCCTTTCTTTATTCTGCGACAACGCAATAATTGACAAAAAGAAAGTCACAGCAGTGGTTAATGATTTAGCTTTTAGCGCAGATGGTTCTTCAATTCGGAAAAAGGCATGGATGGAAATTTATCCGACTAAATCAAAAGAAATAGAAATCCCTGACTTTGAAGGAGAAGTTGAAATAGTGAATTCTAAAACAGAAGAGAAAGAAACTCAACCACCAAAAAGATATTCTCCAGCGTCGATAATCACACAACTTGAAAAAAAGAACTTAGGAACTAAATCAACCCGCTCATCAATTCTTGAAACACTTTACGACAGAAACTATATCAAAGAAAAAAGCATAGAAGCAACTCCCTTGGGGATTTCCCTAATAACAACTCTTGAAAAATATTCTCCAATTATAATCGACGAGAAACTAACCAGAAGTTTTGAAGATGATATAGAAAGAATCCAAAATCTAAAAAAAGATTTTTTAAAAGAGGAAGAAAAAATCATTAACAAAGCAAAAGGAACAATAACTGATATTGCGAAAGATTTTGAGAAACACGAAAAAGAAATCGGAAGAGAATTGCTGGTTGCAAATGTTCAATTAAGAGAACAGCAAAAAGAGGAAAACAAATTAACCCTTTGTCCAAAATGCAATAAAGGTAATTTAGGAATTACTTATTCTAGAAAAACAAAAAGGCAATTTGTTGCCTGTGACGCTTATCCTGATTGCAAAACCACATACTCTCTTCCTCCTCAAAGTGCAATCAAGAAAACAGAACAAATCTGTGAAGAATGCGGATTCCCGATGCTGATAAGTTTGAAAAAAGGTAAAAGACCCTGGACTTTTTGTTTCAACACTTCTTGTCCAACAAATGAAGAACGTATCAAAAAGTATAAAGAAGGCAAAAGTGTTGAGTGAAAATCTTTGATTTACTCTTAACCCAGAATGCCCTACTAATAAAGAAAGAATTGAAGAATATCGGAAGAGGCAGGAAGAAAAAGATGGGAGAGAACGAACTTGATTATATCTTTAACTCTTTCTTTAACATATTTATTCTTCTCTTTGCAGAAAGATAATATTTTTTATTTCTTTCTATCCCAATAAATTTTCTATCTAATTTCAATGTAGCTAAGGCGGTGGTGCCACTTCCAACAAAACTATCAAGAACAATATCACCTTTTTTAGTAAATAATCTAATAAACCAATCAGGTAATCGTTCAGGAAAAACAGCACTATGATTTTTATTGGAAGAAACCGTCGCGAAATGAATAACATTAGAAGGATAAACTTTTCTTTTACCTGACCAATTAGCAACCCTTCTTCCAAACCCACTTTGCGTTTTTGACATAGTCCTTATATCATCATTTGCATATTTTTTTTGTAATCTTTTTTTTGCCCAATCTCCAATAGGTTCTTTTACATTATCTTGGTACATTTTAAATTTTTTATTTTTTGTGAAATGAAGGCATCGTTCCCATGAATCACGAAATCTATTAGGCCACTTCCCAGGGAAGGCATTTTTTTTATGCCAAATATATTCTTCAGTCCAAATCCAACCCTGTTTCTTTATTTCTAAAATTAAATCCAAAACATAGGTATGCCTCTCCCCATTAACAATATTTTCTTTCATATTGAGAATTAAAGAGCCATTCGGTTTAAGCACGCGATAAAATTCTTGAGAAATTGGTAAAAACCATTCAACATATTTTTCTGGAGCCACCCCATCATAATCTTTTTTACGTCTATCTGCATAAGGGGGAGAAGTTACTATAAGATTTATAGAATCATCTGGAAATTTTTTTAATTCTTTTAAACAATCCCCATTAATTATTTTGTTTATTCTCAACTCTTTTTTCATTTTTTACAGTTTATTTCTCAGTTATCTCTAACTGGGAAGACTCAATATTATATTCTTTTTCATTCCTTATAATTGTGTCTATAGGATTTCTAAATAATCTTAATTTAATAGGTTTTCGGCCCGTCATTTCTACATAATATATCCAATACTTATTTTTCTCCTGTTCAGCTCTTTTTATCTCATTCTTTGAAATAAAAAAATGCACTTTTGAATATTGACTTGATTTCACTTCTATAAATCTATCAAACTCTTCACTTTCTTCAGAATCAAACGAAGCTATATCATATCCTGCATAAACATTCTCTAAGGAAACTAATTTTATTTTATTGATATTGTCGATAGCTTTTTGATATTTTAATCTTTTTCTTTCATATTCCAAAACATAATGTTCTGCGATACTTCCTCTTATGGCCTCTTCTACCTTTCTCTCCAAAAATTTATCTAAAGATTGATTTTTTGAATTTAAATTATATAAAACAAGTTCATTCTCATACTCTTCTTCAACCATAATGCTTTCTTTGCCATAATTCAAAAAATCTAATTGTTCTAGAATATTTAATAAAAAAGTTGCTCCAGAATTTTTTTTAAAATTATTTAAAAATAATTGTCCATTTTCATTTAACATAAATTTCCTAACTAAATCTTGAACCTCTTTCTGGTATTTTTCTGAAGAAATAATTCTATAGATTAAATATTTCTTTTGAGTAGGATTTATCTCATATTTGCGATAAGGTATAGGGGGATTAAGACCAAGAAATTCTTTTCCAAAATTAGTTATAATCAATCTTGAATTTTCATTAGATAGTAATTTAATTGAATTACAAAATTCTATAACATTTGATGCCTTATCCATTATTGGAAGAAAATAATTTTTTAAATATCCTTGTTCTACGTTTTTCTCACTTGAAGTATTATCTTTTATTCTTAAATCTTCAACTACAGACATAATCCTGTTTATAGAATTTATATCATGTATCATTTTTAGACTCCCTTAAATCCTTTAAGATGTTTATATGATCCAATTCTTCATCTTCTTTAAGATCACTTATATCTTTTATTGAAGATTCTAAATTAAGAGG
>JAHKAF010000038.1 GCA_018825865.1 Nanobdellota archaeon
TCCAGATATGTCTTCTGTAGATTGATTTACTGAACTAGTTTGATTTATTTGTTCCGCCATTTTTATTTATGAACTTTCTCTCACCCAAAATCTATGACTAAAACGGTCATCTGAAGTATGTTGTGGTCCATTGCAAATATACAAATAAGTATCCTGATTGTATTGGGACATGAAAAAATGATGCCACCCACCATTAGACTTCAAACCCATATTAATATCACAGCCAGACCCTCCTTTGGGATTATTTTCTAAAACAGTATCGCAATTAATGCCTGCCACACCTGTGCCAGCATTGTATCCGCATTGCAAATTTCCTGTCCATGCTAAAGCATTATCAGATTTTCTATAAGATTGAAAAATTGTTGTGGTTGTTGACGCAGAAACAGGACCATCGAACTTCCAATAGCCAGTATAACCTCTTAATATAACATATTCATAATTCCCAGTAGAATAAACTGAATTATATCCGCTTTGGTCAGCAAGAATATCAAATTTTTGGTTCGGGCCTATAATCTGCCGTATAGATTCATCTGATAATTTATAACCACTACCCAAATTAGTTAATCCGTCTGAAACACTGCCCACAGCACCAGTCTTTTTAAAAACATTATTTATCTCCGCAACATACCAAGTTTTAAGAATTTGTGTCCATCCCCCGCCATCTCTTGTCATATCACAATTAACATTAATTGCCGACGAGCCTGTCGGATTAATCCAGTATGTCCCATCAGTAGACGATGGACAATTATTTAATATATCCAAACATGATGTTCTGATTGTTGATGAATCCTGCCCGCAGTCAGGAGCAACACAAGTTCCACTTACACAACTTTCTTCTCCTGAACAACCAGGCGTGCAACCCCCACCTTCTTCTGGCCCACAGACAACTTTTTCTTTGACTTTTGCACTTCCACAACTTGCAAGCCTAATCTTTCCTTCTTCCTCCTGAAACCTCGTCGGGATTATCTCGATTGAGTAGATATTGCCATCCAAATTAAAAGTATTAGTTAATTCATCTCCAGGGGTCATAACGTCATCGCCATAAGGGTCAAATCTAATCATGTTGTCCATTTGATATGCCTGTCGGTCAATATTTTTTGAAAGGTCTACTATTGCAAGTTCCTGATTTATATTATCTGTTGCACGAATGAAATATCCTGCGATGTTGAACCGACCATTATTTTTCAATGTTAAATCCAATGTAAAATTGCCTGCGTTATCTATACAATTAATTTCTTTTATAAAAATAGAAGTGCCATCAGGACAATCCAGAACCTCTTTTGGAACATAGGTTTTTAACCCTTGATAGACAATCGTACTCATTACTATGACCCCTGTTATCAATAAAACATAACCAATCATAATACTCAATCCTTTCTTATTCTTCTTGGTTTGTAATGACATATTGCTCTCCCTTCAAGTTAACAGTAAGGATGAAATAGAAATTCTCCCCAGGGTATAATTCAAAACGATATTCAACCCCATTAATTGTAATGGTTACTATGTCAATTTTATCTATTCCCTCTTCTTCTGCTGTGTAATCCTGTTTTTTGTAGATTTGTTTGTCTATCTTTATTTTAGAAGATTCTTTACCACCAAGGTTTACCAGAACTTCCCCATCTTCTAAGTCGTGATATCCTGCAACAGATACATTCTGACTGTTCCCAAAAATAAAATATAATTTGTCTAACTCTGCATATTCAGAATATGCTTGGCTAAATCCTTCTAAGAGCTGAGCCATATTTACTTCGTCAAGCCCATTATATACTCCATAATCCAAGACTTTTGCACTTTCGACTTCTAATCCTTTTTCTAATCCATAAACTGTGGTTTCTGTCGAGATTTTCTCAGAATAATTTGAAAGAGTTACAAACCCAATAATGATTGTGATAATTATCAATGCCGCAACCAAATAATATTGTCCTCTCTTGTTTTTTATCATAAAGATATAATAAAAAAATACTTTATTAATCTTTTGGGTAGTTTTTATAATAATATTTTGTAAAATTATCGTCGTAGAAAGTATATGTTAGAAATCTCAAAAGTAGACTCAGAGGTTTGCTCAAGGTTAACCAAAAAGCTACCCTTGTTTTTTCTCAGTTCTGCGACCCTCTAAGCATCTGAACAAATGTTTAGGGCTGCTCCGATCAAGGCCTGACCCA
>JAHKAF010000039.1 GCA_018825865.1 Nanobdellota archaeon
AATATAGTCCAAAAAGGAAGCAACATAACTCCTCAAAGATTGAGGCTGGATTTCAATTTTGACAGAAAACTTACTAAAGAAGAAATTGAAAAAATTGAGGATTTGGTTAACGCCAAAATTCAGGAATCATGTGAAGTCAGAAGCGAAGAAATGACTCCAAAACAAGCAAAAGAAAAAGGTGCTGTCGGAGTTTTTGAAGGAAAATATGGGGATAAAGTTTCTGTCTACAGCGTCGATGATTTTTCATGTGAAATCTGTGCAGGCCCTCATGTAAAAAATACCTGCGAACTCGGACATTTCAAAATCAAGAAAGAAGAATCTTCAAGTTCGGGGGTTAGGAGAATTAAAGCGGTGCTGGAGTGAGAGTTTTCTTCCAAGCGCTTAATAGAATCCTTTCCTAAGAAAGTTAATTCTGGCATACTTCCAGAAGGCGTAAACTCTTTTATCGCCTAGGCTTTAAATTACCATAATGTATATATTTGCCAATTACATCGTCAATTTGGTTAGCATAACTTATGAGTTTTTTTCCTTCCTCTTCCACTTTTATTGATTCTGTTGAAGGACCAAAAAATATTTCTCTTAATGCCTTTTTCCCCTTTGTTCGTGCATTCCTTATTTCTTCCTGTATATCTCCTTCAGTTGTCCAATGATGGTTAACACCATAACCTGTTTTGTGTATATATGTAGGAAGGTACATTCCACCTGATAAAAATGTGAACCAAGACCAGTCTTTCCATTTTCTCCCATTAATCTTTTCATATTGCTCCTTTGTTAAACGTCTTGCGATAGGATCTACCTTATTGGCTTTGTGGAAAATAAAATCATTAATAAACCCTACTATCCCCCCTAAATCTCCAATCAAAGAACCAATTTGAGTATTTAATTTAAGGTTCCCGAAGGAGGTATGCACCCCCCCGTATGATCCAAACGAATTGGGGTCAATGTCATGGGTCTTACACAAATCACGAAGATCTTTACTTGATGATATGAGTTTACAACAAATTGGATTAAAATAGATCTTAGAACCATGCGTTCTACTTGTTAATATTTCTTCTTCCGCTTTCTCTAGACATTTATGTACTATATCTCTTTCAGGAATTTTATATATTTCTTCATTCGTCATTTTCTATTTTCTCCTTTTTGAAAATATTGTACTTTATTCTCTAAAGGATTTTGGTTCGTTTGGATCTCTTTCCTAATATCATACATTAAATATAATGCAGTTGCTAATAACCCCCACGTTAATCCGCTTACAAGATATCTTCTAATTGAACTCTTTTCACAAGAAAGATTTTCATCTATCATTTCTTCTTTAAGAGGACAAAATTTTTCTGAAAAAGAACTTTGAATTAATTCCGTAAGTGAAACTATCTGCAGTGCCTTGTCTGCAACACTCATCCTAGGTCCAAAATATTCTTCTGTAACTTTCTTCATATTTTTAGGTATTTCTTCATTCGTCATTTTTTATTTTCTCCCCAGTTTATTCCTTGAATATAAGTCTAAGTTCCTTTCACTCAACTTTGAAAATTCATATATAAGAAAACCTGCTCCCGCATAGAATACAGAAGCACAATACCCAAGATTAAATAAACTAGTTAAATCCTCTCCCAATTTGATCAATTCTAAACGGTTTGACTCTAATACTGCTACGCATATTGACATTGCATTAAAACTAATGAATCCTCCAACTGCACCAAGCTTCCCGACAAGATTATTTTGTTTTCGTTCTAAGGTTAATCGTTTTTCATCTATCATTTTCTATTTTCTCCTATTTCTTCAGCATAATTTCAGCAGGTTTAATTTCTATTGGCTTATATTCATAATCTTGGATTCTTGGCTTGCCTTGTTCATCTAAAGTTAATGCATAACTTTTTTCATTATATTTTAAGTATGTTTCAGGAATTCCTTTACCATCTGTTTTATCTAAATCCTCAACAATTATTTCAAGTTTATTCGGAACAACATATTCTTGTTGAATTTCATGAATATTCCAGTAATTTTTTCTAATAACTCCCGAATATCCACATAAACATCCTATGGTCCATCCAAGTAGTAATGTTGCTGAAAGTCCTATTGGCAATACCATTTTTTCCCAATCAGTTAATATCTGTTTCATTTCCCATTTCTCCTTGATTTACTTCTTAGTAATAGTCACACATCCCACATATATTAAACTTCTCTCCATATTTTCTTCCATCTGCGTAAGATTTATAAATATTATACACATATGTTAGAATATGACTCAAATTAAATTAGACCTTAAAGACAAAAAGATTTTAACTCTCCTCGACGAGAACGCAAGGTATAGCAACAGCCAAATTGCCAAGAAAGTCGGGCTGAGCAAACCAGCAGTTGAATATAGATTAAAAAGATTTGAAAAAAACAAAATCATCTTCAGCCACTATTCTATAATTGATTTCACAAAACTCGGCTATTCCCAATATAAAATTTATTTTAATTTCCAAGATACAACTCTTGAAGACGAAAAAAGAATGACTGATTACTGGATTAAGAATAAAAATTCTGTCTGGGTTGCGCAAATTCGAGGAAGATGGGACATGGCAGTTTCTATCTTAGCAAAATCCAATTTTGATTTCGGAAAAATACTCGGAGAATTCATGAATAAATTTTCTAGATTTGTCCTCGGAAAAGATGTTCTTCTGACAGAATACTCTCCAATCTATGCAAGAGAATACTTAACAAATACCAAACCTTCTGAGTTTATATTTGGAGTTCCTTCTAAAATTTACGATCCGGATGAAACAGACAAAAAAATCCTCAGGGAAATTTCAAAAAACGCGAGAATAAATATTGTTGATTTAGCAGAAAAAATCAAACTATCAAGAGATATCATAAACTACAGAATGAAAAAACTCATAAATGAAAAAATAATCGTGCAACACAGAAGTTACCTAAATCTTCACCTACTCGGATTTCATCATTATAAGATAATCCTTAGAACCAAAAACTTCGACGAGAAATCAGAAAAGGGACTGAAATCCTATGTCTCCAAACACAAAAAAGCGACCCAGTTTCTGAAACTAATCGGTTCCTGGGACTTGGAAATTGAATTTGAAACAGAAAACGAAGACGAACTTTACAAAATCCTCACAGACATTAGAAAAAAGTTTTCAAATATAATTCGAGACTTTGACATCATCAGAATAACTGAAACTTACAAATTGAACTTTTTTCCTTTTTGACCTAAAAAATCACCCACCACGATAGACTTCAACCAATCCATACTTCTCTTTAAGTTCATCAAAATTCCTTGAGGAAAACATACTAACCCCATTATTTTTTAACTTAATTAATTCCTTGGCATCATCATACTCATACAAATTCCAGCCCAAAGAATCACCTTCTGAAATGAAAATAACCTCTGGCTCTGATTCCAACTTTCCAGAATCTACATAAAGAATTTTGTTGTCAGTTATTATCGACGGCCCTGTTGTCTCAACAAAGCAATAACTAGTATTATCGAGGCTGAAAATTTTAGGGCACTTTATCCCAATTGATTCGTGATTTTCTTCCTGATGGTAAAAAAAAGCAACTCCGTATCCCATCTCCCTCAATAAAAAAGCCAAAAGTTCTGACTTCTCTCCGCAAATACCTTTCTCATCATAAAGAACTTCATAAGGATATCTTGAATAAGTAAAAGTCTTACCTGCAAGGTCTCCAATTTTCTCAGATTCCCCATAAGGGATATTCTGGACAAGGCTCACAGCAATTCTCATTTTATCAGTATCACTCATTTCCAAATTTTGAATTTCAGTAACAAGTGGTAAAAGCAATTCCCTTTGCCATTCATCATTAAGATTTCTCAATTTAAAATCTCCTCGTGAAGGCTTGTTATCACCAGAATAAAAAATATTATTCGGAAGCCCAGAAAGATAATCCACCAATCCATTGTAAACCACAAAATCTATTTCTTCTTTTTGCCCCCTTAATGTATATTTCAAAGTGATATTTTTAGGATTTGTTTGATATTTAGAAATACACGAACCATTACGAATTTCAGTTAAATTAGAACACCCACATACAGAAGCGTTTTCAACAAGAATTCCTTCCTCACAAAAATAAGGTTTTCTCGACGAGCATTCATTATAAGAAGTTCCATCCCCACATTTTAAAGATTCATTAAAAATTATATAATATCCCGCAACAATTATTAATAACACCCCTCCAAAGATTATCAAACAATTAAAAAAATTCTTTTCATATTTTAAGTGAATACAATTCTCAATTCCAAATCCTCCTTCTTTATCCTCTTTTAAATTCATAATATAACGTAGAAGAAGAATTATAAAAGGTTAACTATTCGATAAAAATGCCTTCATAATCTTCGGCAATAAAGTTCTATCTCTTGCAAATAATCTATATGTCGCCCTTAACATATGTGGCAAATCTTCCTGAGTATATTCATTAACTTTTGAAAATTTATGATCCTCAAAAAACCTGCCAGTAAAATCTAAAGAGATTTCTCCGTTATTATCTTCTACAAGATAAATTAATTTATCGTCTTTAACATAAGGTATAAAATCCTTTCCTATAAAGATAGGAAACATGCTTAAAGTTTTTCCATGGATTAAATTAGGCCTTTCCATCAAATAATCATCAAATTTAGTTCCTCCGAAAGCCTCTGTAGTATGTGTCCCAATAAACCCTATTTCTCCTAAGACAGATCTCCAATTAATAATCTCATGGATTTTTTCTTTACCAATTTGTTTCGCATAGTTCAAAATAGAAATCAAAAACATTGTCCAATCCTGATGAGCTCTAATTGTATTTATATTACAAGTTTCTTTAATTGTACTAAAATTTCTAAATTCCCTCTCTCCAAAAAGGTCTTTTTCTTTTTTTACATAATCTTCTCCAGAAATATCTGTTTGTGAAGCATAAAAATCTCCATGCTCATTGGAGGAAATTTCATTTTTGACGCCCTCCTTCCTCCAAAAATAAGATCTATCTTTCCAGCCAATGATATGTTTCTCTCCTACACAAAAACTAGCTATAGATTCTTCTAAACTTCTCCTCGATGGAAATCCAAATTTTTCCGGATTTGAAACCTTTTCCCCTAATACTAATGATGCAAGAAATCCAGGATATTTAATCAAAAAGGGTTCTATCTCAAACACAAAATCTTCCTTTTCAAAAACCTCATCAAATTCCAACATTTCCCTATGATGATTCCATTTATCAGAGATTTTATTTTCCCAATTAAAGACATATTCCTTAGATTCTTCTAAAATCTCACTCCCAAAATCACTCCAAAAAGGTTGGCGATATAATAAAATATCCTTAATCAACTCTTTTTTTTCAAGAATTAAATTAGATAATTCTGACTTAACAATTCTATCATAAGCTAGCTTTGGGCATTCAACACGAAACATAAAAAGAATGTATTAATAAACATTATTAAAGATTTATATTCTTCAAAATAACATTCATTCTAAATAAATTCCAGGACGATTGGGCTTCACCTTCTTGCTTTTATTTTCAGGGTCGTATTTATCTTTATCACTAACTGCGAAAATCTTAGCTTCAAAACCAGTCTTCTTTTTTATCAATTCCAAATTCCCAACATAATTTTCTTTTTCATTCGGCAGAACATAAACAAACACCTTGTTCTTACCCTCTACTAATCTACTAACATGATTAATATCTTCTACAAGTTTATCAACAGCACGCTCTTGCTCTTCCAACTTCTCGTCAATCTTTTTCTCGTCGCAAACAGGCCATTTTTCTAAACTAATAAATCCTTTACCTCCAATTTTCTGCCAAAGCTCCTCGCAAATGTGCGGGCAGAACAAACTAAACATCTTCAAGAACTTCTCTAAAACATCTTTACTAGCTTCATCTGGAAGAGAATCAAACAAAAATCTCAACCGAATAATCGCCAAATTATATTTAAAATTATCAATATAATCTGTAACCTCCTTAATCGCACTGTTCAATTTACTTTCT
>JAHKAF010000040.1 GCA_018825865.1 Nanobdellota archaeon
CTTACTCTTAGATTTATTTTTGTTGAACTCAGATTTAACATGTTTCCATTCCTCATCAATTACAGAGAATATTTTCCTTACTTGCTCGTCGGTATAAGAATAATTCCCCTTATGTGCACAATTCCTTAACAACCTCATTTTATGCAATATCTCTTGAACTCTACGACTAGCAATTCTCTTAAATCTCTCATCCTTCATTTTCCCTTTGTCTATTTTTTCTTTCTTTTTCTTAAACATCTTGAGAGTACTCAAGAATTAGCATATATAAATATTTCGGTTATACATGATATATATAGAGATTGTAATACATATATTAATATTATATGAAATATCCCAAACCCTCAACTTCTTCCACTCCTCATTCAACCATTTCCTAACATTGACTCAAATCTTTCTTTTTTTCACTTCCCCATTCAACCACCGCTGCCATTCTGGAAAAACCCTATCTCCCCATGGAAGCCCGATTTCTTGCCCGATTTCGTCTGAGATTCTGTGAAACATATGATTTGAAAGTGTATTAAATCCTGCCTCTAAAAGATTCGCATTGCCTGTTTTCTCTGCAACTTCAACAATTTCTTTCTTCATCTTTGCCCTCAATAAAATATTATCATAAACAGCATCCCAGTTTCCAGCCCATCCCTTTACATTCGACGCAATACTTTTGATAACCTCACTATCACCATTAATCAAATCATCTGTCGGCTCAAGCTCATCCTTCTCAACATTATATTTCATTAAATCAACAAAACCCTTCTCTTCAATAGGGTCTTTATTCCAGTGCTTCCTAACTTCTGCAATCTGCAAAACCCTTTTCCACGAATGCAATCCATCAGGAGATTTTATCGGATTACAAATCGTAATTATATCTGTTGCCTTAAAGCTCGTCGCTGGAACTCCCAAATCATTAACAACCCTGTCAAAAACTCCATAAGGCGACGCTCCGTGAATAGTCCCTGCAACAACATTCGCCAAAGCCCCAATTCTCATTGCCTCATAAAGTGCTTTCGCCTCAACACTTCGCACTTCACCCATTATCAAACAACTATCTCCTAACCTCAAGCTCGTACGAATTCCATCATCAGCAGAAACCTCTGTCGTGGTCTTCAGCAAAGCAGACCTAACTTTCATCCGCAAAATATCATACTTAAGGTTTCTCAAAGATTCAACAGGTAACTCCAATGAATCCTCAATAACAATAATTCTATAGCGCGGAATAATCTCAAGCATCAAACTTCCCAGCAACGAAGTCTTACCTGAACTCCTTGTCCCTGCAACCAAAAGCGTCCTTGACCCGTCGATAAGAAAACTCATCAAACCCGCAGCAAAAGGATTAAGCATTTTATTTTTCACAAAAAGCGGAAGTGTCCATGGACTTTCCCTATGTCGTCGAATAGCATAAGCCAACCCATCCGGAGAAAGAGGTTGCTGAATAATTGAAATCCTCGCGCGAATTTTTCCAATCTCTAACTGAGTATCTAAAATAGGATTCGCCTCATCCAACGGCCTTCCAGAAATCATCCTAAACTTCGCAGCCCACGAATCCACATCCTCCTGGCTCGGCAAAATATTCGTTGAACACTCGTCATAAGTCTGGTGCCTCAAAAATATATTTGTCCTCGAAATCGGCGCATTCAAAACAATATCCTGCAGATTCTTATCCTGAAGCAAAACCTCAATAAGTCCAAACCCAATCGTGTGCCTGACAAGAATCGTCGCCAGCTGATTAAGATTAGAATAACTCAACTTAATTCCCTTATTCTGTGCAAGGTCCTGCAACAAATCTTTTGATATATTAAAAAAAACCTGTCGCGTCCTTTCTGTATCTGTAAACTCCTCTGCCTTAGGCTGATGCTCAATCAAAACCCCGCGCGCAAGATTCAAAAGCATATTATAATTTTCACTCAAAATATTCTCTGGAGGAATCAAATGATAAATCAACTTTGACTCGTCCTTCATCCTTAAAATATTCACAAGAGAAACATCAAAATCCTTGCCAATTTCATACTGGGCCACAATCTCAGCATCAGCCGGCAAATCAGAAACAAGCCGCGTGAATGTAAAATTCGGTATCACTTCTGGCCTGAAAACTTTGTGATAAATTTCCCTATTCCCTCGTCTATAACCTTCAAGATGAGGCAAAACAGCCTGAATTAATTTAGTATTTTCTAACAAAAGAAAAACCTTCTCCAGAAGATTCAGATAATTACTCTGGTCAATCTTATACTGGACATCTGCCTTTTCCAAAAAAATCTTAGAATTAATAATCAATCTCTTCAATTCAAAATACGCTGCAATCGGGTCCTGCTTCAACCAAAAAATAAAAGAAAAAATCTCATTATACCTCTGGGTAAAAAACTGCTCCTGATTTGTAATTAGTTTTTTCTGTGACAAAATATTCTCCTGCCTAACAAGATAAGTATACAGCTGCGCAATCTCCAGAAGAATCAAAGTCTCCTCGAAATCATAATTATAATTTTTCTGCTGAACAAGAATCACTCTCGAAACATTTTGGTTCTCAACTAAAAAATCAACCACCCTCTCCATAACTTTTGGGTAATCAGAAATACTCGGAACATACGGTGCCCCAATATAATTAATATAAAGAATATCCTCTCCCCCTTCCCTCTGGACTTCAGACGAATATAATTTTGCCCCTTTTTGGAATTGCATAAATGAAAAAGGGGTTTAGGGTTTAATAATTTTTATATACAAAATTATCCTCTTATATCGAGCGAACGATTTCGTGGTAGAGAGTAAGTAAAGATTAATACCTCGTGTGAGGTCGTGAGTAAAAACACAAGCCAATCAAACAAAAACAAATTTAAACCCTCTTAACTTAAATTTTGTATGAATGGGGAAGAAATGGATTATGCTGGGCAGACATTAGGAGACCCAAGCATGAAGATTAGAGACCTCGAAGAAAAACAAAGAATTCTCAAAGATAGGATTCTCTTGATTGGCCAGAACCTTATAGAAACCAAAGAAAAAACTAGCGAAGATATTTTAGAAATTAAAAAAAACATCGAGATAATTAATCAAAATATGGAAAGGCTAATTTCATTTCTTGAAACAGCTTCAAGTGAATTTTCAAAATTTGCAAAAAAAGAGGACTTGGAAATTTTGTCTAAACAGGCAAAAATGTTTCAGCCCTTAAATTTAAAATAAAAATGATAACAAAAATAAAAAGGGGGTTATCTGCGCGATTTCCGCGGAGGCAATTAGAAATCGCTTATCCGTTCCGAAAGGGAAAATCGGCCCCAAAAACAAAGGGGTCTCCGATGGAGAAAAAAACCAGGGGTTGTTTTCAATGGGCATTTTAGACCAAGTAACACAAATGAAAAGTCAGGGAACTTCTGATGAAGATATAATTAATCGATTGCAGCAGCAAGGAGTTTCTCCAAAAGAAATAAACGATGCACTTGGACAATCCCAGATTAAAAGCGCAGTTTCTGATTCAGATACCCCAGAAGGAATGGAACCTTCGGTTCTTCAGCAAGGGGGCGGAACCCCGCAGATACAAGAAATGTATGGGCAGGATTTATACACCCCTCCACCATTACAAGCAGAACCCCTGCCCCCTCAATACGCTCCTCAACAAGAATATTATCAAGAAGGTGGTTACGAGGGAGGATATGCTCCTGAAGGGCTAGATACTGAGACCATGATTGAAGTTGCAGAACAAGTTTTTTCTGAAAAAATAAAAAAACTTCAAAAACAAGTTGGAGATATTAATGAATTCAAAACACTTGCACAAACAAAATTAGAAAACCTAACAGAAAGAGTGAAAAAAATAGAATCAATAATAGATAAATTACAAATCTCGATTCTTGATAAAGTTGGGTCTTACGGGAAAAACCTCGAAGGCATAAAAAAAGAAATGTCAATGATGCAAGACTCCTTCGGAAAAATGGTAAAACATGCCACAACAAGACCTGCTCCAGTACATTCTCCAACAATTCATTCAGAATCTAAAGGAAAATCTGGAAAGAAAAAGTAATATTATTCTCCCCTAAGGGCTCTTGCCAAAATTGACTTATCTTTACCTGTTGAAGGATTTCCTGCACCAACCATAGCCACAACTGCTACTAAGATAATCACAACTCCTGCGACCAGGGGCCAATTATCACTCCACCACCATGTAGAAGACCACCCTACTGCTCCTGCAGTTTGAACTAAAATTACTACAACTATAATCGCACCGATACCCATTATAGTATATGTTATTCCTTTAGAATCAGGGTCTGCAAATAATCCTACAACTATTAACAAAATCAATACAATTGCTAACCCTACACCTAATCTTGGAAAAACTTCAGAAAAAAATTGAGGAACAATATCAAACTGCAGCGCCATTAGCCCGACGACAAACGCTATTATCCCGCTGATAGTTTTATTATCATCAAATATCTTAGTTTTCTCAAGAATTCCAAATATCAACGCGAATATAAGTAGGAACGGAAGGATATACGCAAAAAACCCATATTGTTCCCACAAGGAAAACATGTCTCCTATTGCCCCTCCCCCATAAGAACCATACCAAGCCAACACCATGTTTATCATATAATAATTTATGAAAATATCTTTAAATATGTTTCTGAAACATTGCTCCTCACAAAGTTCGTAAGATTAAAGAAAATTACTAACTAAAAATAATATTGAGATAAAGAGTATCTTCTCTGTTCAATTTCTTCTGTAGTTAAAACATAACTAATCTTTTGGGAAACTAAGGTATCTCTTTCCTTTGGAGGTTTTGGGAATAACTTATCAATACTTTTTATTAAATCTATTAAC
>JAHKAF010000041.1 GCA_018825865.1 Nanobdellota archaeon
CCTCCTCACTATCATCTTTGCCCCCGAATTCAGTGCTTTGGGGTACACCGAGCGGTGCTCCGGCGGATTCTTCATAATTTATCAGTAACTCATTCTCGTCGTCAACTTCAAATTGAATTGGCTCTTTAGTTCCCTTCAACAATTGCAACTTAGCAATCAACTCCTCTATCTCTTCATCCATTAAACTAAATTCCATAACTTCAACATCCTTTTCTTCTGTTTCTTCTCGCCCATATTCCTGCCCCTCTTCGTTTATGTTTTCTTCAATCATGCGACTTCCTCCCCTTTGCCCCTGCATTCCGCAATTTGGGGTCTTGTGCCCTTTGGGTATACACCGAGCGGTGACTCATCCATATATTTCATAAATTCATCCTCGGTTAATTCCTCTTTTTTAACCTCGCTTCCTTTCCATCCGCATTTCCTACATTCCCATTCTTTTCCGCCACCTTCTTCTGCATCACTTCCACTTAAAACAACTCCAACATCGTCGCTGTCACACTTCGGGCATCTCCGGACTTTGAAAATTCTTGCCCCCTCATTCCGCAGTTGGGGGCCTCGAAGAGGTACTCGTCCCTCTTTGGGATACACCGAGCGGTGTCCAGATTTCTTTTTCCCAGTTTCTCCTTTTGCCTTAGCATAAGCAGCAGGACTATCATACCCTTCCATTATCCATGTTGGTGTCGCGAGTTTTGATTTTTTAGTCATTTTTAGTTCTTATTTAAATCTTTTTGAAATGATTTATTTATTCCTACTTTTACACAATCTTCTAAAAAGATACAATCTTTGCACGCTTTTCTCATATTTTTATCATTAACTTTTTCCATAGATAAATTAAAAATATCTCTTGCTTTATGAACTGAGTTATGTTTTAATTTTAGATATTTTGCAACTTCCTTATCTTTAACAATAGTAAGTTTGCTAATCTCTCGGCTTTGAATGCATTTATCCTTACCCAAATAAGGGCATTTATTACAAAGGTCATCTGGTTTTCCGATAATTACTTTTATTTTTGTATTTGGATTTTTTCTTATATCCAAACAAATTTTTTTCATATTATCTGCAAAAGTTTTATCATAGCCTCCACTATAAAATCTAGGAATACATAACAAGTGGTGTGCTCTTAGTTTTATCATTCTCTAGATATCAAGATTTGCCTCCTTTGCATTTTCTTGTATGAATTCTTTTCTTGCTTGTACGTCGTCGCCCATAAGCATTGAAAAAGTGTGGTCTGCCTCAACAGCGTCGTTAATAAAAATTTTCTTAATCTTTCTTGTTTGAGGGTTCATAGTAGTATCCCATAATTGGTTTGATCCCATCTCTCCCAAACCCTTGAACCGCGTAACATTTCCTGCACCAGTCCCAAGTTTCTCGAGCGTCTTTTTCAATTCTTCATCAGAATAAACATAATAATCTTTTCTTTTCCTAACTCTATACAATGGAGGCAAAGCGACATAAACATTTCCGCTCTTAATTAAATCAGGCATGAATCTAAAAAAAAACGTCAAAAGAAGGGTTTTGATATGTTCGCCGTCGACATCTGCATCAGTCATGATAATTATTTTATTATACCTCAACTTCTCAATATTGAATTGGTCTCCAACTCCAGTTCCGATTGCAGTAATCATATTTGTAATCTCCTCGCTGGAAAGAGCTTTAATCGGATTCGACTTTTCAACATTCAAAATTTTTCCTTTCAAAGGAAGTATCGCCTGAATCTCCTTGTTCCTCGCGTTCTTTGCACTTCCGCCAGCACTCTCTCCCTCAACAAGATAAAGTTCAGAACTATCTGATTTCTTACTTGAACAATCATGAAGTTTCCCTGGAAGACCTCCCAATGAAAACGCGTTCTTTCTCCTGACTAAATCTTTCGCTTTCTTTGCAGCCAATCTTGCCCTCGCAGAATCTAAAGCTTTGGAAGCAATCTTCTTAGAGATATCAGGATTCTCCTCGAAAAACTCTGACAAAACAGATGTCACCATCGAGTCAACATGTCCCTTAATCTCTGAATTCCCAAGTTTTGTTTTTGTCTGCCCTTCAAACTGTGGCTCTGCAATCTTAATACTTATAATGGCAGTCACACCTTCACGAACATCATCTCCTAATAAATTGCCGTCCTTTAACATCCCCTTTTTCTTGGCATAATCATTAATCACTCTTGTCAAAGCAGTCTTAAAACCTGAAACATGCGTTCCTCCCTCGACGGTGTTAATGGTGTTAACAAACCCGAAAATGTTTTCTCTATAACCACTATTATATTGTATTGCCACTTCCATAACAGCCCCATTTGATTCTCTCTTAAAATAAATCGGCTTATGCAAAACTTCCTTGGACTTGTTAATCCACTTGACAAAACCAATTAATCCTTCAGAAGCATAGAATTCCTTTTTTTTATCTTTACTCTCATCAATAAGAATAATCTTCAATCCAGGATTCAAAAAAGCAACCTCTCTAAACCGCGTTTCCAAAACACTATAATCAAAATCAATAGCAGGAAAAATTTCATCATCAGGCCAGAAAGTTACTTTTGTTCCAGTCCCGTTGCTGCTCTTTCCAACAACTTTCAGTTTTGTCTTTGCATCTCCTCGTGAATATTCTTGCTGGTAAATATTTCCTCCTCTTCTAACTTCAATAATAAATTTTTTTGATAATGCGTTTACAACAGAAATTCCAACCCCGTGCAATCCTCCTGAAATAGCATAAGATTTTTTGTCGAATTTTCCTCCTGCATGAAGTTTTGTCAAAGCCACCTGAACCGCAGGCATCTTATATTCTTTGTGCATATCAACTGGAATCCCTCTCCCATTATCATCAACAGTCACAGAGCCATCTTTATTTATTAAAACTGTTATCTTGTCCCCAAAACCAGCCATGTGCTCATCAACAGAATTGTCCACAACCTCGTAAACGCAATGATGCAAACCAGTCTTGCCAGTAGAGCCGATATACATCGCAGGTCGCTTTCGAACCGCACTCAAACCTTCCAAAACCTTTATTTGTTCTGCATCATATTTTGCTGTCATGTCAAATTCCTTATTTTATCTCGCATAGCTTTTGCTAATTTTTAACTGATTTAACACCCTAAAAAGAACAGAAAATCCTTGCGGATTTTCATTAATTCTTACCCCAAAAAAGGGTAAATCCTTTATAAACTTTTCTACCACAAAAATAGGTTTATCGACGGGGAAAATGTGAAATTCTAGGATTAAGCTATATAATTAAAATCTTCAGGAAATCTGTAAAATTCAAATTTTAAAGTCTCAGAATTTTGATAAACAAGGCCTCTAAGTTGGTCAGATTCATTCCCAAAATAGATGATTGGGGTAGGTTCATTTTTCTTTGGTTCACCTTTTACAATATTTGCAATTGCTAGGATACCCTGGGTCATTCCTACATTATTAGAATCAATAATCTCACAGAGATTGCTTTCTTTCATAAAAGGTTCTCTCAAAACAATTTCTCTAATTGGAATTTTTCCCTTATAATTTTCCACTCTCAAAATTTTTGAAGAGTCTAATTTTTTCATGAGAAATAAAAACAAAAAGGATTTATATTAATTTATATACTAAAAAGTACATTACTTTTTTTCAACTTCTTTCTTAACCTTCTTCTCTTTAGAAATCCACCGAACCTTTCGCCTCTTCATCTGCATATTTTTCCTGCACTTTGAAGAACACAAATGATTCACAACCCCGTCTTTCATAACCAAAGTCAAACCCTTTGGAATTTCATAATCCTTTTTACAATAAACACATTTAGGCATTTTGATAACTCCCTCCATGATGTAGAACAGTTAAAACCTTATCTTCAAAACCAATATGATATTTTCCCTCTTCAGCAAGAGTCTCAATTATCCTTCCTACATTTATGTCTCCTACCCTAATACTCACCTCTCCCGTATTTTTGGAGGTTTCTCTCACATAACCCAAAACTACATCCTCATTCCATGTAGTTCCCTCTATTATTTCCAATTCTTCTAAGCCTGCCATTTTAAGTGTACGCCCCCTTAGTAACTTTAGATTTAATTCTCCTCGCCTCAATTTCTGTTTCTCTTAACATTAAAATATCTCCAATTTGTACAGAACCCCTGACATTTCTTCTCATTGCTCTTCCCTTGTCTCGCCCTTCCTGAACTGTGCATTTAACCTGCGTGACCTCTCCTCTAAAACCAGTCCTACCAATAATTTCCTCTACAATCGCAGAAGCTGCCTCACCAACAATCCTGTCGCTTCTCTTAGATTCTGTCTGCTTCTTATCTTGTTTTTTTTGCGTCTTTGCCATGGTAAAAAAGAACTTACTTCAACCCCTCAATATCTTTCTTAGCGTCCCCAGCGTCGATAACTGCTACTGAAGATGCTGGAACATGAATCCCTGATGCGATTCCAAGTTTCTGTCGATTATCAACTTCTTTGCAAGGAATATTCTTCTCTTTGCACAAAAGAGGAAGATGCTGAACAATTTCTTTCGGCTCTACATCAGTCGCATAAACCACCAGCTTCGCTGTCCCGCGCTCAATAGCTTTAGTAACTTCATTAGTGCCTTTCTCAATCTTACCGGTCTTTCTTACCTTATCAATTATTTGGTATATGTCCATTTTATTTTAATTTGTTTATTTCAATAAGAAGATAATATCCTCTTATCATCGGATGATTTATGGAGATAAAATTGGTTTATAAAATCTTCGTTTTTAGATAAGACTTTATTAGATAAGATTAAAAAGATTTGCGTGCGATAAATCCTATGAAAAAAAGAGTTAAAAACATCATTATAGCGATTATAATATGTATTATTTTGGCAGGATGGATTGCACTATTTAATTATATTTCCCCTCAGGAACTCGTCGCTAAATTAGGCGCAAGAAATGGATATCTTATTTTATTCCTGCTTGGAATATTAGGAGGAGCATCAACATTCACAGGCCCTTCTTATTTTCTTGCCTTAACTACTCTTTCAGTAGCTGGATTAAATCCTTTGTTTTTAGCTCTGGCCGGAGGAATCGGAGTTACAATAGGAGATTCAATTATCTTGATATTAGGAATAAACGCTGGGAAAAAATTTCCTGGAGAATTCAAAGAAAAAGTTGATAAATTAAAAAGTTTTTTGGAAAAAAAGCCAGAGAAAATGATTCCTTTTCTTGTTTATTTATACATCGGATTAACGCCTTTTCCAAACGAATTTGTTACTATCCCCCTAGGTTTGACAGGGTATAAATTAAGAAAGATAATCCCTATAATACTTTTAGGGAATTTAACTTCTGGTATGATATTTGCTTTAACTGGGATTTATGGAATAAATTATTTTCCTAAATTCCTTTCTAGGTAACTTCAACTTTGTTAAATTAATCCCTCCAACTAACTTCAACTTCGTCAGTCCTCAGTATTTTTTTATTAAAAAAATGCGTCACAAAAGAAGTTCAGTTTAACTTTTCCAACTTACCTGAACTTCGTCAGTCCTCTGCCGTGGAATTATATCAATCTTGTCCAAACCTTTTTCTTTAATTCCAGATTTAAACATTATCTCTCCTAAATAAGCAATCATTGCTCCGTTATCAACCAACAACGACGCTGGAGGACAAAAAAAATTTGCGCCCCTTTCTCCACACATTATCTCGCACATTTCTTGAAGTCTTTTATTGCACCCAACACCTCCTCCCAAAAGAAGTTCATTTTTTCCTGTATGCGCCAGAGCTCGCTCAGCAGTTTCAACCAACATCGCAAAAACTGTTTCTTGCATTGAATATGCTAAGTCTTCTATCTTATATTTAGGCTCACCAGAAGGCTCACCAGAGTCATCCTTTGAGGAATCATCCCTTGGGGATTTAGATTCAATCATATTTTTCAACTTCGTCAAAATCCCTGAAAGAGCAACATCCATCCCTTTAACATTATAAGGAAGTTCCACATAACTCCTACTACATTTAGCCAACTCTTCAACTTTAGGTCCGGCAGGAAACCCAAGCCCAGCATATCTTCCAAAGTTATCAATAAAATTACCAACGCCAATATCTAAAGTCTCACCAAAAATTCTATACTTTCCCGACGAATACGCAATTATTTGTGTATTAGCTCCAGAAACATAAAGCATAACAGGTGCCCCTTCATTCCGTGCTTTGGGGTCTTGTGCCCTTGCTCTGCACCTACTTGGTTGGGTATACACCGAGCGGTGAGAATTCGTATTTGTAACTTTACCTATTTCCAAATGAGCAACACAATGATTTACTGGAACAATAGGAACTTTCAATTTCTTTGTAAGTTCTTTAGCAAATCTCATCCCTTCCAATAAACAAGGTGCAAGCCCAGGACCCTGAGAAAAAGCAATCACATTGATTTTGTCCTCGCTGATATTCGCATTTTCCAATGCTTCAGCATAAACTTCCTCCTTAACCTCGCTATGATGCTTCGCTGCATCCATTGGAATTATCCCTCCTTTTTTGGTAGTATAAGTTCTTTTAACATTCGACAAAACCTTTCCATTTTTAACAACCCCAACTCCAAATGTATGTGCTGTTGACTCGATTCCTAAAACTATTGACATGAAATAGAAAACAATAATCCTTATAAATAGTTTTTTACTACCAAAGAAATGGGGACAGAAAACTTAAGGATATTAAGAATGCCTAGAGATTATAAAGAAAAAATTTGTGATTTTGATGACAAGAAAAAAGAGTGCTCACAGATTATGTAAAATTGATAGAAAAAGAGCATAATCTTGATATTAAGATAAAATGGCATGACACCATAAAAGGTTTATTGAAAACAATTTCCTCTTTTCCTTCCTCTGGTTTAGACTTCGACGAGAATATGAAGAGATTTGCATTCCATAACATTTACAACGAAGATGATGCTACTCCATTACATCTCATAGCTTCAAAATACATTGAACTTATTCATATAATTAAAATATGACAAGAATTTATAAAATCTATCTTCTTAAAATCATATGATATTCGCGCATCTTTTGATAGGGATTATTCTCGGTAAACTATATGGGAATTACTTTTTATTTATTCTAGGTTCAATATTCCCTGATATCGACCATTTCTATATAATATTCAAAAACAAAATTTACACTTTAGAAAAAATCATAGATTCAATAAAATATGAAGAAAAGTACAATCTAAACTACAAAACCTCTCTATTTCACTCCTTAATTGGATTAGTAATTTTCTCACTAATTATCTATCTCGTCGTCGGAAACAAAGCAATATATTTCAGCGTCGCTTATCTCTTACACCTATTAATTGATTGGTCAGATACAGATACAAAATATTTTCTCTATCCATTAAAGATTAAATTCAAAGGATTCCTCTCAATATGGTCAAAACCCGGGAGAGCATTAACAATAATATTAATTGTTATGCTTCTCTTCCTATTTAATTAAATAAAAATAAAAA
>JAHKAF010000042.1 GCA_018825865.1 Nanobdellota archaeon
AACCAGATTGCAATATCCTCGTTGTTCTTGTCCTTAGACAAATAGAATAAAATCTCTTTCCTATCGATTATGAAGAACTTCGCCTCGATGTTTACTGGTTTTATTTTCATTTCAAAAGCAGTTGCTAATTGCTTGACTAAAACTTCGTCTCCTGAAAGAGCGATTTTTATCTTGATATCAGATTTCTTAAGGAAATCAAAAGTCTGCTTGAAAATTTTCTGTTTTGATTTTATGTCCTCGGCACTTGTGCAAATTATTACTTCTTTCTTTGCTTCCTGAATAATTTCCCTTAAATAATTCGAGATGTTCGACTTTCCTTTCAGTGCCGCAGAAATGTCCTCTCTCTTGACAGGATCAATTCCACCCTTGTACAGTTCCTCAAGTTTAGCAAATTCATCTGTATCCCTAATCTTAGAAAGACTAGTTACTCTTTCCTCTGCTTCTGTTCTAACATTATTTCTCAACTTCTCAAGGATTATCTTCGGCTTAATACCAAGATACTTAACTGGTTTCCCGATTTTGATTATCGCGAATCCTTTCTTCTCAAGACTCTCAAGAACATCATAAGTCCTCGACCTCGGAACCCTCGATATCTCTGCAATCTCGCCTGCAGAAGCAACACCCTTTCCAAGCAAAGCCAACCAAACCTTTGTCTCATAGACATTCAAATCAAAGTAATCCTTGATTTTATTTATTAATTCGTGTTTGACTAACATTTTATAATTTATATGTACCTGAAAGTTTAAAGCCACTTTTTTTAATGAGTTTACTAATTTTTCTATCCTTAACTTTTTCAAGGGTATTTCCTGAGGCATATCCCAAAACAAAAGCTCCTTCTCCTGCATCTGAGAAATCTACAGGTCCTTCTATAAAATCTAAATTCTCAATATCATAAGCAAGTTCTTCTCCTACACCAAGAATATTGATTAAACTTTTCCTAAAATCTTTCGCTATAGTCCCAATTGAAGGGTCTATTATCTGGATATATCTTCCTGGTTGTTTGTCTGTATTATATTTCATTTTATTTCACTACTCAATCCAGAGAAAATATAGTTTATAAATGTTTCGACCTGTTACTTTTCTAAAGTGGGGACACAATCAGATTCGCTCCGCTCGTAATTAATTCCTCCGAAATCTGCTTCGCTTAATTTCTTCGCTAAGAGAAAGTTGTTAATCAAAAAGCTTCGCATTACAGTTGAGCAACTTGCCCCTCGTTAAATAGAATTAATCTTTATTATTAATAACCTTATAGTTAAGGAAATCAAAACAACAACTTCCCTGCTAACATCCCCAAAAAAATACCTGCAGTTATGTAAGGCATTGCAGGATAAAACTTCTTTTTTTCTGCAAAGAAAAACAGATAACTTACTCCAAGTGTTGCCCCAAGCATTACAAGCAAAGCCGGTATTAACCCAAGCGTCTTTAGCATAACTCCCGACGCTATTATAGGAAATATAACATCTCCTCCGCCAAGAATCGCGACATTCACCTTGAACTTTTTAGCATTAGCCTTTTCTTTTGAAATTTTCTTCAGTTTCATTTTCTCTTTCAATAACTTAATCTTCTTCTTTGTCTTCTCATCAGCATATGGAACAAAAAATCCGGCGAAAATATTCAACTTGTCTATTTGATACTTCGCCATTTTCTGCATTATCCCAGAATGCCAGACCGCCCACATATCATAAACAGAGATTAGAATCAGAAGTGCGATGATCGTATAAATATTTAATATAGGAACAAAAACCGCAGCAATCCCCGGATAAACAATTAATTCAGTTAAATTATGCACGAGGAATTCTTTTCTGTAGATTTTGATAAATGCCAGAGGTAAAGCAATAATCAGAGAAATTATCGACGCGTATTTAATCGGAGATAGAACTGCATTGAATGAAATCCCTAACGCGATTATCACGACAAGGAAAAACCAAAGTTTCAGAAAAATCTCTGCCCTGAATTTAGTAAGGAAGAATAATAAAGTTATCGCGAGGATAAACGCAAAAATTATTGAATAAAGATATTCGGTGCATTTAAAAAAATCACTCCAAGAATTAAGCTCACATTTAATATCTGCTTTTTCAGGTGTCTCCAAACCAAATGGCAAATTAGGAGCATCCACGTCGACAATTTGTCCATGAACAATTTTAGTCGTAGAATAATGATTCACAACATACAACCCAATAAGCTGAGTTATAACAAACATCGTCAAAAGGATTGCTGTAATTTTTAGATTATGTTTCATGAGAAAAAGAGTGAAAGATTGTTTTTAAAGTTTTAAGAAATTAATTTAATTCTTTTTACAAAATAAAAGTGCAATATATGGTTGCATGTTATTGTGTGCTTGATTACTCCCTTTTGAATCTGTATTAAAAGAATTGCCACTAAATGCTTGTCCCCCTAAAACTGGCGTCGCCCCTTGCCTTTCATACCCTGAACCAGGATTGATCGTAGTCGTATGATAATGTGAAGGCATCTCAGTAACAGTCAAGGTATGAGTTGCTTCTCCTCCTGTTGCTCCACGAGAATATGAAGAACCTGAACCAATAATAACTCTATCTCTTGCAGTAGTATATTCAGTCCATCCAGAAGGACAAGAAGCTAAATCAAAAGCCATAACTGAACCAGAAGGAATAAATCCAGGGCATCCACTCCCATCACTCTTGCAAACACCTTCTAACTCACCAGCACTATGCCCAACCACCGACGGAGAACTTCCACCATAAGCATTAACAACAAGAAAACCTGCTCCAACTAAAACAACAAACATCATCGCAACCAAAGTATAAATTGCGCGATTTGATAATTGAATATTTATCTGCCTCATTTTATAATTAATTAAAGAAAAGGAGTTTTATAAATTCTTCTAAAATATCTACTGGCTTTAGCCAGTAGCCCAACCTTTTTCTATTTTAATTGATTAATATGAATGAGCTTGGCGTAGCTCATTGAAAACCCAATGTAGCTGTAGCTTTGCTTCTAATTAAACTTTTCGGAGGAACAATGTACAAACACTACAACCACAGCGTCGGTAACAACCTAAAGACAATTCAGATAACGACGAAGTATCGATATAAGATGATGCGAAAAGAGAAACTGAGAGTTTATTGTAAAGTGGCAATCGAAGAAGCTTGTAAGAGACACAAGATTGAAATTGTAATCCTACGAGTCCTCGACGAGCATAGCCACATGATTGTTGATTGTCCAAGAACAATGTCTGATGCGAAGTTGATGCAAATCATCAAGGGTTTGTCGTCGTATTTGTTATTTAGAATTTGCCCGAACCTGAGAAAAAGATATCCCCGAGGACATTTTTGGAATGGAGGTTATTTTTGTGCTGGATGCGGAAGTGATTTTGATAGGGCTTATTCGTATATCGAGAATCAAGAGTTGCACCATGCGTTTCATTAAAGACGAAAGGACGCCGTGCCCTTTAGGGCATGGAGGATTTCACACTTTTTACATAACTGGTGCAACTCAACCTTTCATAACAGCCAAAGGTTTCAATCTCGCGACTTTTTTACTTATGCCAAGCTCGTCAACAACTCGCACAACCTCGTCAATATCTTTGTAAACTTCAGGTGCTTCTTCTGCCAAAGATTTCCAGCTTCCTGCTTTAATTTCAATTCCTTTTTCTGAAAGTCTTTTTTTAACTTCCTCTCCTCTCAAGGTTTTCAATGCCTTGCTTCTTGAGGAAACTCTTCCTGCGCCGTGGACTGTTGAGCCCCATGTCAGTTCCTCTGCTTTTTTTGTTCCAACTAAAACATACGACGCTGTTCCCATACTTCCTGGAATTAAAACAGGTTGCCCAACATCTCTGTACGCTTTAGGAACTTCAGTCCTTCCAGGTCCAAAACTCCTCGTGGCACCTTTTCTGTGCACACAAATTTCTTTCATTTCTCCCTCGACAAAATGTTTTTCAAACTTTGCAATATTATGGCATACATCATAAACAACATCTATTTTTATTTTAGGGAAAAGGATTTCCATCTCCTCGCGAATCCAGTGTGTAATCAACTGCTTGTTTGCGAAAGCAAAATTAACTGCAGCAGCCATAGCAGAATAATAATCTTTTCCGAGCTGGCTTTTTATCGGCGCATTTATCAATTCTCTGTCTGGCAAATCCTTGAATCCATATTTCTCTTCCATCTTCTTTATATAATCTGAAGCAACCTGATGCCCTAACACTCGGGAACCGCAGTGAATCATTATTGTAACTTGGTCTTTTTTCAGCCCAAATGCTTTTGCGATTTTCATGTCGAAGATTTCATCCACATACTGAACTTCCAGAAAATGATTTCCTGCTCCAAGTGTTCCTAATTGTCCTATTCCTCTTTTGATTGCCCTCTCAGAAACTTTTGAAGCATCAGCTCCCTTGAGACAACCTTCCTCTTCCATATGAAGATAATCTTCTTCCATCCCATATCCCTTTTCCACAATATATTTTGCTCCTCTTTCCAAAACTTTATTCAACTCCTGCCTTGTAAGTTGGAACTTACTTCCTCTCCCGACTCCCGACGGAATTTTCCTGTAAAGCGCTTCAACAACTTTTTTTTTATTTTCCAGAATATCTTTTTTTGACAGGTTTGTCCTCAGCAATCTAACACTGCAATTTATATCATAGCCAACTCCTCCTGGAGAAATTACTCCTTTCCCCATATCAAAAGCAGCGACTCCTCCAATGCTGAATCCATAACCCTGATGAGCATCTGCAAGAGCAATTGAAGCGTTCAGAATTCCTGGCAAACACGCAACATTTTTCACTTGCTCAAGAGTTTTATCTTGTTTAATAGCGTCGAGAATTTTCTCAGAAGCATAAACTCTGCCAAGCACATTCATCTTCCCTTCTTTTGGAATTTCATAAATATTTTCAGATAGTTTTTTCAGTTTCATACTAACCAATAGAAGGGATAGTTTATATGTTTAACCTCAAACATCCAGAACAACCTGAACAATCCATTTTCCTTTGGCGTGTTTCACAAACATCTCATTATATGTAACTGCCTTAACATCGTTGGTGAATTTATAATTCCTTGCTTTATCCCCTGAGAGTTCTGCCTCAAGTTTGTTATTTTTTATCTTTATGCAATCTATTTCAGACAGCAAAAAATTCTCTGCATCAAGCAGATACAAAAACTCCTCGAGAAAATTATACAGCAATCCTTCCAAATCATCTCCTGTGATTTTTATCTTTTTTGAAATTTTTCCTTTCACATCTTTTTCTATCCCTTTAGTCATAATCTGCTTAAGTGCAATCGCAGAATTCCCAAAAGCTTCCTCCAAACTTTTTCCAAATGCCTGAAACTTCACATCTGCTGTATGTTCAAGGAATTTGAATTTTTTCATTACTTCTCCCAGCAAAATAACTTCAACTGCCGAGGACTATAGATTTCTAAATTTGCGATTATTGCAACTGACTGGACATAAACATCTTTATCAAAATTTATAGCCAATATGCAATCATCATCTATGGAACATACCTTTGCCTTGCAATCCAAGTAATTTGGGGTTCTTTCAATTATTTTACTCTTGACATTTCCTAAACCTTTTGAATCAAATTCATCCCACTCAACAGGAAGAGAATCAACACTAAGAATATTTTCTCTAAATGTATCATTTAATTGAATTTCCTTCAAAATAGATGTTCCTTTTTTATAAATCTCCAAAGAAAAATCCTCTTTTTTAACATACCCTTTATCTATGACTATCAGTACAACCCCCATTATCAATAATATCGCAGTAAATGCTTCAACAATCTTTATCCATCCTCTCTGATTTTTCGGAAAAAAATTAGTATTAATGCCTTTTAATTTCATTGTTTTATTCTTCAACATATTATTGTTCACCATACCTTTATTTTTATTAATCCAGTTAATATATTTGCTTCTTCGTCAATATATTGAACCGGGATTTCTTCAATGTAAATATTTGTCTGGGAGTTCTCTTCTCCCACCTTAATAGCTGTTCTGTCGTTGTTATATATAAAATCAAACCCAAACTCATTTTCATCAGGGATTTTTAAATCTTTTTTGAGATCGCTATAGTTAGTTTCATATATATTTTTCAATTCAATTATCTTTGTCTCAAAAATGTATTTAGTTGTTTTCATTATTACTACAAAATAATCTGTGCCTCTTATAGGTTGTGCGCAATCTCCTTCTCCTAAGGGATAAATATTAAATAATTCATCTGAATAATAAAATTTCAAAAACCTTTTACCATCCCATTTTATTTCAATGGAATCTGGAGTTAAATTTGAATAAACAGGTTTATTATCTTTATCTTTAACAATTAAGTTTAAACCTTTTGTTCCAGTTAAATAAGGAATTTCTAAACAACTACTCTCTACCGGATTGTAACTCTCTTCGATAGATATGGTCGCGCTTGTTAAATCTTCAGAAAATAGTTCTATTAATCCTATTTTCAAATAGTCCAAAATCATTTGATTATCCCCTTTAGTTTTTATTGTTGGTTCTACAGCTGTGTACAGAAAAAGCAGGAATGTTATAAATAACAAAAACGAAAGAATAACTCCCACATGCGTGCCTCTTTTATTCAAATGACTGTGTTTATGCCCTTTTGAGTATCGAATTGGACAAGTGAAAATTTCGCCCTTAATATCAATAAGCACACTGAGCAGTGTTGATTTGCTCTTATTTTTCATAGGATTTTTAATCAAACGGGGTTTATATTTTTAATCATCAACTTCCTAAGAATAAGTTAGCCCCTGCAGAAACTAAGAATGCTATGAACATTAAGGCAAAAGAATGCTTTGCACCTGCCTTTATATCCCCTTCTGCAAGTTTCCCGATGGTGAGCCCACTAAAAAAACCCTGGACTAAAAGCAAGTATAAGAATGCATTTGTTAATTCCTGTGAAGTTATTTCCTGCCCTCCTGAAGCCGCCTGAACCCCTTCCCCTAAGCTTGAAATCCCTGAAACCATTGGGAGTATCTTGAACTGCATCACTAAAACAATTAAAATAAATACAAAGAAAATAATATACCCCTGAACAACCAGCGTCGATATTGAGGCTTTCCTCTCTTTTTTTAATTTGTCTGACATGTTTACTGCTTCTGCAACCGACTCAAGTATTCCCCCAATATCCCCTCCTGCTTTTTCTGCCTGACCAATCAAAATTAAAGCCTTTGAGATAGAGTTATTGTTTACATCTTGAGCAAATGTTTTCAAAGCTACATTCAATGGAATCCCAAGGGATATCTGGTTTCCTAATTTATTTACGTTTTCACTTAAGACTCCGTAAGACTTTCCTTTCACATTAATTATGCTTTTGCTTATTGGCGTCCCTGTCTTTACACTTTCAACAAGGTTTCTTGTAAACTCTAAGAACATTTCCTCTTTTTCACTAGCAATTCTTGTATCAATAATAATAGAGATTATGAAAGGAAAAACCCCAATTAAAATTCCAAAACCAATTATAAGGAGGAAGAATTTAGTGTTAAAGAAAAAAATCGAGGTTATTACTATTGCAAGTGATATTCCTAATCCAATCCAGTGCATTTTTTTTAATTCCATTTATATATTATCTAAAGGAGACTTTATATTTTTAATTGATA
>JAHKAF010000043.1 GCA_018825865.1 Nanobdellota archaeon
GATTTAGAATGGTGGACTGGGGAAAAAGAGTAAAACTCTTTTTCAGACATTTTTGTAAACAAAAACATAGAGAAAGAATAGTCCACCGACATGGTCGGATATTTTTAGAGGCATTCGATTTAAAATTAATTTTGGTGGGATTTTGATGTTGGGGATATTGTTTTAACTAAGAAGTTAAGACAAATAGAAAAGTTTTAAATAGTCTGGAAGTTAGGAGAAAGTATGGTATTTAATCCACCAGTGATAAACTTAACTTACAATGAACTTGAAAATAAACTTCGTAAAGAACGTAGGTTAACTCATTCTAAAAAATTAACTGGAGGTATAGAAAGAAAATTAAAAAAAATTAGTAAAGGGAAAAGAAGAGGAGCGTATGGAGAAGGTTATGCCAGGGCTAATTATAATGTCCATAGGTTAAAAAAAGCGATAATCCAATTTAGAGACGAATGGGATGATTTAAAACAATATAGTTTTGAAGAAGTTGTATTAATTTTAGATAATATAAAAACATATCTTAGTGAAAGATAGATTCTAAGCTAAATGATTCTCATTAACAACTCATCACAAATCCTCGTCGTGACGAGCTAATCATATTCAATTTTCTCAACATCAAAATCCAATCATATTAATATAGAATGTTCTGGTAAGCAGGCGTGGTTTTTATTATTAATCATTCTATTCTAAAAAACAACCAATTCTTATCTTTGCCTCCGAGTTTGGCGTTGACTAAAACATATTTGCCGACGAGCTTTTTGCCTTTAAGCTCAAATTCAATTGTCTTAACGTCTTTGCCCCCTCCTTCCGCAGTTTTGGGCTCGTGCCCTTTAGGGTATACACCGAGCGGTGCCTTGATTAATTTGAAAGTTCCTTTATCCCAAATCTTTACTATTCCTTTTCCATAGCCTTCTGTTATTTCTCCTTCGAATTTTCCATATTCCAAAGAATGATCTTCGACTTGAACAGCGAGGCGTTTTAGGTTTTTTCTCTTCGGTGGTTGCTTTGGCAGAGCCCATGATTTCAAAACCCCGTCCATCTCTAATCTAAAATCCCAATGTAAATGCGAGGCGTTGTGTTCATGGATTACGAAGCGAGGACACCTACGGTTTCCTTCGCGTAACCTTCCCTTCTCAGAACGGATAAGCGATTTCTTAAGTTGCGTTGATGGAAATCGCGCGTTGGTTGGCATTTTAGTTTATATTATTAATTTGTTTAATAAACTCTTGAACATCAGGGATTAATTCTTCTATTAATGAATTAAAAACTAACTCATCATTAATTTCACTATATTGGTGAGAAATTATATTTCGCATCCCTTTTGCATCTTTTAATTTTTTAGAAAGTTGAATAGAAATTATGCCACTATTTGCTAAAATATCGAAGACCTGTTTTTCATATTCTGGTTGTTTTAGGTTTCTCTCTTTGACCATCATAAAAGCAATGTCTTCAACTGCTTCGACAATCTTTTCAAAAGACCTCTCTCCCATAAGTTTAATCTTAAAGTTAGTTTTGTATTCTTCCAAATCCGACGGTAAAATTGATTCCAGTTGCTCTAAATAGGTTTCTATTTCAATTATCTTATCTCTAATTTTATCTTCTTTCATTTCTGATATAAGATTCTTCCTTTTTTATTAATTTCTTTTTTTATTTTCTCAGGAAGAACATTAAACACTTGAATATCAACTTTATCTGGAAGCTGACCCATCACTCTCTTTCTAAAGTTAAATGATTCCTTCTGGGTTATACTCTTAAATTCTACAGAAATATCAATATCAGACTTAATAGTTATTTGATTCTCAACAACAGAACCAAACAAAATTATCTTATTTATCTTATTTCTCAAAGGATGTTCTAAAATAACTTCAACAGCCTCATCAATTATCTTCTTAACCTCGCTTGCTTTTTTCAGATTAAATTCATTTTCAAACTTAGAAATCTCCTTGATAAACTGAAACTTCTTTCTTATATCTCTTGATAATCTATTCCTCTCTGATTGAGTCAGGTTAATTCCATTCAGTTGCTTCTCAATTATTTTTAGCTCTCGCTGTCCAAATATCTTTCTTGCTTCAGGTGTTTTCTTGAGGAATTGAATTAAGTTCATTGTAGAATAATTAAGTAAATAACCTATATAAAGGTTATTGTAACCTGTATGGGGGTTACGTTAGGTTTTTGGAAAAATAGCGAGCCAACGCTCGATTGATAACTTCGAGCCAGATTTCATCAAGGCTCTTCGCTGAGAGAATTTGTTAAGGGGATAACCTTTTTTTTTAGTGGAGAAATTTGACAACGTCAATTTCGGAGTAATTAATTCTGAAGCGTAGCGAGGGTAAATTGAAATATATTTTAGAGTATAGAAATCAATATAAATAGTTTAATCTAAATATAACAATGACAAGTTTGGATATAAAATTTATGGATATATCTCCAAAGAAGTATTTTAGTAGAATGGTAAAATCCTTAAGAAATAACGAAATCTCTATGAAAGATTACAATATCACTATTGCTCAAAATTATATCAAAAGCCGTGATAGGGAAGGAATATTAAGATTGTCTTTATTAGGGGCTTCAATCTTGGAGATTTGTAATCTATTTTATTTCTGACTAATCAAAACATTTATATACACTTTCTTTTTCAAATCATTGTAACTAAGATGAGTGCCTTACGAAATATTATTACAGCTAAGGTATGAGGTATGTAAAAGCAGTCATAGACATGTTTCTTCTAAATTAAAATTCTTTCAGAATTTGCAATCAAAATACTGTTTTGAAGTTAATTTGGATTGAAGCAGTCATATAGTTGTAGTTCTAATAAATTAATATTTATAATATTAGCTTTAGCCAATAGTAGAGAGGAATTGTGTGAAGTGATTTGTTAATCTTATACCAACAAATTGCGCAAAGGAGATTTTTTGTTTTATCGACGAAGAATTTATGAAATTGTTAAATCCAGTTGATCCTGCTGGCGGCTGCGGCTCTCTGGTTTGCGTTTAGACATGCAAGTTTTTTTGTTTCTTCGGAAGTGAAAAGCGAACTGCTCAGTAACACGTAGCTAACCTACCCTTAGATCAGGAATATTCTCGGGAAACTGAGGTTAATACCTGATAGGAGATATACCCTGGAAAGATTTATCTCTGAACTAAGGATGGGGCTGCGGCGGATTAGGTTGTTGGCGGGGTAATAGCCCACCAAGCCGAAGATCCGTAAGGGCTTTTAGCGAAGGGGCCCTGAGAGGGAATCTGAGACACTATTCCCAGCCCTACGGGGTGCAGCAGTTAGGAATATTCTGCAATGCGCGCAAGCGTGACAGATTGAGCCAGAGTGTGTTTCTTATTGAAATGCTTTTGCCGAATATAAAAAGTTCGGCGAATAAGGACTGGGTAAGACTAGTGCCAGCCGCCGCGGTAATACTAGCGGTCCAAGTCGCAGCCATTTTTATTAGGTCTAAAACATCCGTAGCTTGCTTCGTAAGTTTCTTGTGAAATTTTATGTCTCAAACATAGAGCGCGCAAGAAGTACTGCGGAGCTAGAGACTGGGAGACGTAAGAAGTACATTAGGAGTAGCGGTTGAATGTATTGATCCCTAATGGACTAACAATTAGCGAAGGCATCTTACGAGAACAGTTCTGACAGTCAGGGATGAAGGCTAGGGGCGCAAAACGGATTAGATACCCGTGTAGTCCTAGCAGTAAACACTGTGCACTAAACATCGGGA
>JAHKAF010000044.1 GCA_018825865.1 Nanobdellota archaeon
AAAAATTTTGAAAAAGTATTTGGTATCTCTTTATTTAATAATAAAAAAGAAAAGAGGAAAATAGTTGAATTAATGGAGCATAGACATATAATTGCTCATAACTCTAGTTTAACAGATAAAAAATTTTTAGAAACTTTGAAAAAAGATTCTTTAGGAATAAACCAATTTGTAGGAGTTAAATTAAAAGATCTAGATTTTTTACTAAAATTCATAAATAAAAAAAGTTCTTTGCTTTCGCATAGCATAAGAAAAATCATTAATGGATCTCAAAAATAGAAATTTTTAACTCTTAAGTAAAACCTCCCAACTCACTCTTCCCCTCTACAACTTGCCCAATATTCATTTTTTTCTAGATTTGCTTTGAAATGACTTTCGCCATTCACTCTCATTTTCCAATAGATTATTTGACCTTGGACAGTGTCGATTCTTCGAGCAATTTTTTTCATGGCTCTTTTAGCCGCCCCTTTTTTTTGAGGCGATGCTTCAGGGTATTCAAGTGTAGCTTCTGTTTCCTTTTTCCATTCCAAAACTTCCTGAAGTTCTTCTTGAATATCCTTATGCCTTTCTTTAATTTCGTCCTCAGTGAGAGGAGGGTTTTTGTTTTGAGAATAATATTTTGGTGGCATTTTTATTTTAAGTTTGTTTGATTTAAATATCTTTTTAGAAAATCCACAGATGTTCTGGCCCACCAATATCTATAAACAATAAGGCTCAATAAATAGAATGAAAAAACAATGGTGTGTTTATATTCTTGAATGCGGGGATGGTTCGTTTTATACTGGTGTGACGAATGATATTGATGCTCGGATGGAGGCGCATGCGACTGGCAAAGGAAGTAAGTATGTTTACAAGAAAGGTTTTAAGGGGCTTCTTCGGGTTAAGCAGTGCAAGGATAAATCTGATGCGTGCAAGTGTGAGTATGCAATAAAGAAATTGCCGAGGGCAGAGAAGTTGGGTTGGTTTGATGAGGGATGATTGGAGAGTACAATAATCCTTAAAAAGTAAGATGAATTTAAATTAAAATGAATAAGACAATACCTTTTTATAGAGGGCATGAAAGATTTGAAGATGTGCTTGCAAATAAAGAGCTTTCTCGTCCAGGAAGAGCAATTAGAGTCTATAATTATGGGGGGTTTTCTGGTGATGAGAAATTATATGTGATTGGAACCGAAGGTCAATTATTTGATGCTCAAACAGGGAAGAGAGTTGAAGCAAAAGATGTTTTTTCTATAGAAGCTGCACCTGATGGTTGGAGTGTTGAAGGATTGGAATTGGCACTTCTTCCAGATGATGAGATAAAAAAGATTTTAGATAATCCTAAATTAGTTGGACTTTAATTTTATTGTTGAGGAAGGATGATTTTGCGAGAAATTTAATTCCCAAACTTTATAAATACAAATTCTTCTAATAGACATGGCAAAGAAAAGATTAAAGAAAAATGTTCATCGAGCTATGGAGAGAAGGTTGAGGGGAAGTAGGAAGAGTAAGAAAGGATTGGTTAATATTTATAAGAAGAAGGGCGAGTGATTTTTTGATTAGTTAACAAAAAAGAATTTAATACTTTGAGCCCAAGTTATTGTTTATTATTAGTTTCTATCAATCTTGCGTTAGGATTATTCATTCAACCTCAGACTCACCAGAAAGTTTATAAATCTCAATTAATTAATTATATTAACATGATCCCCAGTGATCCTACGGGGTCGCTGGATGATTTATTTTTTCTTAAAATTTATAAAGAACTTGTTATTGAGTATCTTATGGAAAAAGTATTGGTGATGATTGATGCAGGGTTTTTGTCGAAGGTAAGTCATAAACTTGGAGAAAGACATTATTTTAAATATGATTTATTAAAATTCTCAAAAAGGTTAGCTGGAAAACAGCAACTTATTTTCAAACATTTGTTCTTTTACAATGCCCCTCCTTTTCAAAGCCCAAATCCCTCGCTAGATGAGAAAAAGAGAAAAGAAGACTATGATTCTTTTGTGCAAAAATTAAATCGACATAAAGAAGTTACAATAAGGGAAGGGAGGTGCCAAAGATTAAAAGTTGATGGAAAATATATCTATAAACAAAAAGGCGTGGACACTCTTTTAACAATGGATTTAATGGATATGCCTCTTGAGAATCCAAAAATTAAAACAGTTATTTTGATTGCTTCGGACTCTGATTTTGTTCCAGTGATCAAAAGATTAAAAGAATTAGG
>JAHKAF010000045.1 GCA_018825865.1 Nanobdellota archaeon
TACCGCTACCAACTGTAATCCTTCCGTTTAAAGTTGTCAGCTCAAGAAGAGGGGTTGTAGCATCTTTACTTTCTTTTATATGCATTCTAAACTCCCAAACAATTAAGCCGTCATTAAATAAGTTCTCAAATGATTCTTCACTTAAATCTTTTAAAAGAATTGCTTTTTTATATTTAAAATATTCTTCTTTATTGATTTTCTTTACTTCTGCTAAAACTAAACATAGATTTTGATAAATCTTTTTCTTTAAACAATCCATAAGTTCTGTAACATCAAAATAAGCTACAACACCATAATCCTTATGGATTATGTTTAATCTATTTGCTTTTTTATCTACTTCTAACTTAAAACCTTTAGCATTAAAATTATTAGCCGTTAGAGTTATTTTAAGCCCTTGTCTGCCTTGAATATCCTTATAACCAAACTTCTCCATTATCTCTTTAGGTTTTAAGGGATTCCAATGGGGTGTCTTAGTCATTAAGGTAACTCTTGAAGAAGCTTTTTCTCTTTGAGATTTTAATTCAACTGGAATTTTATTATATTTAAAATCTGGTTCTCCTATGTTATTTTCTTTTATTTTAAGTAAAGTTTCTAAAGTATAACCTATACCAGTATTATCACTTCTCATAGATTTAATAAAACCTTTTTGAAAGATTTTCTTTAATTCTTTAACTATCTCTATTTCAGGTAATTCGGACATATTCAAAATAATATAAAATCTTATAAAAACCTATCTAAAAGTCCCGAAGAGTTTACAATACATCCAAACCCAAACCTTTAAAACCTCTAATTATTATCTTTCTTTAGACTGTTGGGATAGGGAACTATTTCTGAGAGTTGACATAAGTGTAAGGAGGATAAAAATATGAAAGTTTACGTAGGGAATTTGCCTTGGAGTGTTGACCATGCGAAGCTCACAGAGCTTTTCGCGTCTTTTGGAGAAATTGAAGAGGCAACAATTATTTCAGACAAGTTTTCAGGAAAGTCAAAAGGTTTTGGTTTTGTAACCTTCAAGAACGACGCAGATGCAAAGAAAGCAATTGCAGCTATGAATGAGAAAGAGCTTGAGGGAAGAAACTTGAAAGTTAACGAGGCGAAGCCAATGGACCCAGACAGACCGCGAAGACCACCACAACGAAGAGAATTTAACCAGCGAAGAGACCGATTCTAAAGATTTGGTCGCGACGTTTTCTTCAGAAAACATCTGGAGATAGGTTCTAAGGTTAATTGATTCGTTTTTTAATTTTTTGTTTTATTTTTTATTTATTTTTATTGCTCGTTTTGACGACGAAGATTGATGGCTTACCATCTTTACAGAACCTCGGTATAATAACCTTTTTATATTCAAAATAATATATTGGTATGTTTGAAAGGAGGTAAAAATATGAAAAGAACAATAATAGCGTTATGTATGGTTTTCATATTAATGATTTCCGTTGGATTTGTGATGGCTTCTGCAAAAAATCAAAAGTTCAGTTTACCAGAAAACGCGGTAAAAGTCGCTCCAGGAGTTTTTTATCTTGGTAAAACATTTGATAAAGGAAAGTTTGTGGAAGGGTATGCTTTTATGATGAAAGATGAAAAAAGATTTGCAAAACCAAATTCTTTTTGTGGGGATGGTATTTGTGATTCGAGGGAAAATATTAATAAATGTCCTGTAGATTGTGGAGGGAGTGAAGACCCTGTAGAACCAGACACTAGTTCTTGCTATGAATTTTTGGCAAAAGGTGCAAAATGGAAAACCGTTGAAAACTATCTGGTTGACCCGGCAAATGCTAAAGGATTGGGTGAACTATTTATAAGAAGTAATCTAGCATCAAATATTGGTAAGTGGGAAAATGCTGGAGGAAGGGATATTCTTGGTAATGAGATATTTGGAATTGTTGAAAGAACTAAACTTTATTCTTTGAATAATAAGAATGAGATGATGTTCGGAGATATTGATTCTCCTGGTGCAATTGGAGTTACAATTGTCTGGGGAACTTTTGGAAGTCCACCACCATTTAGAGAGTTGGTTGAATGGGACATGGTTTTTGATGATGTGGATTTTGATTGGTCTTCGATGAGGGAATCAAATAAAATGGATTTTGAGAATATTGCAACTCATGAACTTGGTCATGTAGTAGGAATGGGTGATTTGTATAGTGATTTCTGTTCACAGCAAACAATGTATGGATATTCTTGGAATGGGGATATTATCAAAAGAGATTTGGCAGATGGAGATATTGCAGGGATTCAAAAATTATATAATTAATTTTTTGTTTTATTTTTATTGTATTACTCGACTGATGTCGGGGATTAATTGTTTCGCGTCGGACTTTGTTACGGCTTCCAACGAGTTATTAATAGTTCA
>JAHKAF010000046.1 GCA_018825865.1 Nanobdellota archaeon
AAGAACTATATTCTTGTAATGATAGATAAAGATTCTCTAATAGCTTATCTTTATGGAGTGATTGAAGGATATTCAAATAATCTTTGTGGATATGTTAATTATATTTTTGTGATTGATAAATTTAGGAAAAAAGGGGTTACAAGAAAATTAATAAATGAATTCTTAAATATATAAAAGAAAAAAAAGATAAAGAAAATAAGGTTGAGAGTTAATTTGAAAAATAAACCAGCAATTAGATTTTATAAAAAATTGGGTTTTGAAACAAGTCATTATGAAATGGAGAGTAGAGTTAAATGAAACAAATATATTTCGACAATGCAGCGTCGACAAAAACTGATGAGAAGGTTGTGGAAGCAATGATGCCTTATTTCGGTGAGAAGTTTGGGAATGCGTCGTCTGTTCATGTCAAAGGGCAGGAAGCAAAGCATGCTATGGAAAACGCAAGAAAGGTAATTGCTAAATCAATTGGTGCTCGGACGCATGAGATAATTTTCACTTCAGGTGGGACAGAGTCAAATAATCTTACATTAAAAGGTTTGTTTTGGCAGAACTTCCCCGAAAAAAACCACATCATAACCACAAAGATTGAGCATGATTGCATTTTGAATACTTGCAAATGGTTGGAAAAGCAGGGTGCAAAAATAACTTATCTTGATGTTGACAGCGAGGGTTTTGTGGATTTGGAACAACTGAGAAATTCAATCACAGATAAAACAATTGTTGTTTCAGTTATTCACGGAAATAATGAAATTGGGACTATTCAAGATTTGGAAATGATTGGAAAAGTTTGCAGGGAGAAAAATGTCTTGTTCCATACTGATGCGTGCCAGAGTTATACAAAAACTTTTCTCGACGTGAAAACCCAAAATCTTGATTTAGTGACTTTAAACTCCCATAAGATTCACGGCCCAAAAGGAGTTGGAACATTGTACATCCGCGACGGAATAAACTTAACCCCTTTGTTTCACGGAGGAGGCCATGAAAGAAAAATTAGAAGTGGAACAGAAAATGTTTCTGGGATTGTTGGTTTTGCAAAGGCTGTTGAGATAGCTGATAAAAGAGATGTTGAAAAAATGGCAGGGATGCGAGACAGATTAATTGAGGGCATATTGAAAATAGAAAATACTAAATTAAATGGAGCGCAAGGAGATAAACGGCTTTGTAACAACATAAATGTTTCTTTCAATAATATCGAGGGTGAGGCAGTCGGAGGTTATTTGGAGCAAAAAGGGTTTTGTACTTCGACGGGTTCAGCATGTGCTTCGCACTCTCTGGAAACAAGTCATGTTTTGAAATCAATCGGACTTACACCAGTTCAGGGAAATAGTTCCATAAGAGTTAGCATAAGTAAGTTCACCACAAACGAAGAAGTTGATTATTTTTTAGAGGTTTTGCCGTCGATAGTAAATAAATTGCGGAGGATAAGTCCGTTAAGATGAAATCTCAAAAAATAAAACAAATCGTGAAAGAGAAATATGGGGAGATCGCAAGGGATTCTTGTGGATGTTCCTGTAATACTTCTTGTTGTGGTTCTGCCATAGATATTTCAAAAAGTATTGGTTATTCTGAAGAGGAAATTAATTTAGTTCCTGAAGCAAATCTTGGATTAGGTTGTGGAAACCCTCTAGCTCTTGTAGAGATAAAATCAGGGGAGATAGTCCTTGATTTAGGGAGCGGGGCAGGTTTTGATGCTTTCTTGGCAGCTAAAAAAGTAGGGAATGATGGGAAGGTCATCGGAGTTGACATGACAAATGAAATGATTGAAAAAGCTCGTGCAAACGCGAAGAAGTATGGATATGAAAATGTTGAATTCAAATTAGGAGATATTGAAAGTCTTCCGCTTGAGGACGATTCTGTGGATGTTGTGATAAGTAATTGCGTGATAAACCTTGCTCCAGATAAAGATAAAGTTTTCAGTGAAGCTTACAGAGTTTTGAAAGAGGGCGGGAGAATGTATGTCTCAGATATTGTTTTATTAAAAGAACTTTCAGAGAAACAAAAAAAAGATGATGATTTGATTGCGGGCTGTGTCGGGGGAGCTTTGTTAAAAGACGATTATTTGAATAAAATTGAAAAGGCAGGGTTTAAATTAGAGATATTATCAGAGGATAAAGATATTAGCAAGAGACAGTATCAGGGAATTGCTTTAGAGAGTTTGAAGATAAGGGGGGTGAAGGAGAGATGAAATCCAAAAAAATAACCAAAAAGACAAGAATAAATGAATTACTTATGAAGAGCCCGAAATCTGCAGAGATTTTGTTTGAGGCTGGGATGGGTTGTGTTGGTTGCCCGATGGCACAGCAGGAAACAATTGAACAAGGTTGTAAAGCACATGGATTCAGCGAAGAGGAAATTAAGGAATTGGTTGATAAGATTAATGGTAAGAAATAGGTTCAGACAATCTGAACATTGATAGGAGTTGTTAATAAAAAACTTTGCAAGTAGGTTTGAGCAACTGATTAAAGAGATAATAACTTTTCAGCGGAGAAGCCTGACAACGTCGGCTTCGGAGCCAGCAATTCGAGCGAAGCGAAAGTAAATAAGAAAAATGAAAAAACTAATATTAACTTCAAGTGGATTAGATAATAAAAAAGTACAAGAAGAGTTCCTCAGATTGCTTCCAAAAAAAGTGGAAGAAATTAAAGTTCTCTTGATATTTGGGGTTAAAACTGAAGAAGAAATGTTTTATGTTCAGGAGAGTAAAAATGAATTAATTAACATTGGAGTTTTAGAAAAGAACATTTTAGAAGCTAATATCAATGACGATTTAAACTCCGAGAGATTTGGGAATTTTGATGTAATTTATTTCTGCGGGGGCAATACTTATTATCTCCTTGATAGAATTAGAAAAAATAATTTTGATAAGTTGATTGAATCTTTTGTGAAAAAAGGAGGGATTTATTTGGGGGTTAGTGCGGGAAGTATCATAGCTGGAGAGAATATTGAGATTGCGGGTTGGGGCTCTGAAGGGGATAAAAATGAAGTTAGATTAAAAGATTTATCTGGATTGAACTTTACAGATATTGCTATTTTTCCTCATTATAGGGATGAATTAAAAAAAGAAGTGGAAGAGTTTAGAAAGATAGTTAATTATCCTGTAGAAGAACTGAGAAACGGTGAAGCTATTTTGATTATTGGAGATAAAATTAAAAAAATAAAATGAACACCCAAACATATTCAAAGAAACTTTTGAAGCATTTTAGAAATCCTAAATTTGTAAAGAAAGTTAGAAACCCCGATGCTATTGGAGAGGTTGGAAATCTGAAGTGCGGGGATGTGATGAGAATGCAGATTAAAGTCGCGGATGGTAAAATAAAAGATATTGGGTTTCAGACATTCGGGTGTCCTGCTGCTGTTGCAAGTTCTGACATGGTGTGTGAGTTGGCAAAAGGTAAAACATTAGAAGAAGCAAAAAAATTCACAAATGACGACGTGGTAAAAGAACTCGGTGGAATGCCTCTTGTTAAAATTCATTGCTCTGTCTTAGGAATTCAGGCGTTGAGAAAAGCGATTGAAGATTATGAGAGAAAGAATAGAAGTAAAAGCTAACTGGACTAACGGGCTCAATCCTACACCAAAAATCGTCGGCATAATTTCTTTATACTCCCATCTCCCAAGACTTATATTCGTCAGTTCCCAGATAAACGCAAGAGTTATTCCTACAACAGCAACCATAAAATAATCTTTCTTTGAAGGAAATTTCATCCATTTAAGATTTTTATCTTTCAATGAAACAATAAGGAAAATTGTCGATACCAAAAAAATATCAACAAAAGCCGCGCCGATTAAGTGAATTGTCGAGGGAATTCCTGTTAAATCGACATACAATCTATAATGAAAAAACTCCCAAATTAGATTTAATGCAAAAATGATTAGAATTAAGTAAGGCAACCTGTTTCTCATCAACAGAATAATAACCAGAGATTTAAATCATTTACTTCTGTTCTAAAATATACTTTTTTTGATAGAAGAATTTAAAAACTATTAATTTCTATAAGGGCATCAGGAACAAAATGTTTCTGAAAAAACGAGGTAAAAAATGGACGATAATTTTGACTTGTTTGAAGATGATGACGAATTCTTCGAAACCATCGAGGACTTAGACCTGGATGACTGAGCAAATTCTTTTATTTTTCTTTTTTCTTTTTTATACAGAAAGCACAATCTCGTTATTCCTTTTATCTAACTCGTCAAAGTCTGAGTTTATTACGAACTTCAATTCCTTGACATTTAAATTAAGCACTAAAACATTTTCCAGCAAGATTATGCTTCCGTGTCCTATCCCAAGAGAAGATAATTCTACTTCTTTTACAAGTTTATCGTCGGCGTAAATCATTATGTTTGTTGCTCCCGACTCCTTAAATCCGTTGTTCCTTATACTTATATTAGTGTCAAGAAATTTTCCATTCATAACTGCCGAAACATTTTCGATGGCAAGGTCAGGGTAACGTGGGAGCGTATAAAGTTCATTGATTAATTCAATTGTGTCATCTCCAATTATCTGGTCGCATTTGCTTATATTATACATTATATTATTTGAATTAAGTGAATGCTCAAAACCGAGTGCGTGTAAGAGTTCGTGTATTGCTACGTTCGGTCTTTCGCATTTTGATTCTTTTATCAAAAGTATCATTCCGTGGGAGATTACATTAAATTCTCCTGCACGAGTTATGTTTGTTGGCCCTCCTTCTCCTGCAATAAACAAACTTCCCTCCACCCTATTTTTACTATCGCATGTTATAGAAATCTCTTCGTCAATTATTACTGGCTGGAACTCCAATAATGTCTTATTTGAAAGTATCTCCAACGCACCTTCCATATCATTTTTCTTTTGTAAAGGGCAATCATCAATTCTATAAGAAATTGTTGAATCAGGATATCTCATATTATCATAAAACTGTTCATTGGCACCATTAGCATCGACGCTGTTATTCATCAAACTGAAGTTTGTATTGCCAGCAGATTTTATTCCAAAATCAATTGTGTCGAAAGGGTAAAAGAAATAAACAACAAGCATTGCAATAACAAGTAATACTAAAATAAAACTTATGGCAGTCTTCCACCAACTTTTTGGTTCTTCTTCGTGTTGATACTCCTCCATTAAAATATAGATGAAGGATGATATATAAATATTGCTCACTATGGAGATTGATGATTCACAATCCGACGCTGTCTTTACTGAACAAAGTGAAGGAAACGTAAGAATC
>JAHKAF010000047.1 GCA_018825865.1 Nanobdellota archaeon
ATTTGTTTAATCGCCTTTACAATAATCTCTGCAAATTTCTCCCGTGAATCCTCAGCACCTTTGCCAGTCATCGACGTCATCGCAATGCACTTAAGCACGTCATCATCTTCTGGCGTGATTTTCAAAGAAATATCCTTTAGAATCTCCTGTGCCTTTTCTGCTGCAAGCCGATAACCTTTTGTAATAATTGTCGGATGTATTTTTTTATCTAATAACTTCTCAGCGTTTTCCAACAACTTCCCAGCAATCATGACTACTGTCGTTGTCCCGTCTCCAACCTCGCTGTCCTGTGTCTTTGCAATCTCCACCATCATCTTTGCAGCAGGATGTTCAATCTGCATTTCCTCAAGAATCGTCACACCGTCGTTAGTCACAACAATATCCCCTGTCGGCGACACAAGCATCTTGTCCATTCCCTTCGGTCCCAGCGTCGTCTTCACAACCTCTGCAACCATTCTCGCAGCAAGAATATTATTTCTCTGCGCATCCTTTCCCAAAAGCCTCTGAACATCTTCGGGCATCAGCATGACTGGTTTATCGTTTGACATTTTAATCAGATTCTCCTTGAAGTTCTCTTAATCTTCTAAACTTTTCTTGATAATCTAATGATTGTCCTCTAATTGAAAAATTAGTTTCAACAGAATCTGAATTTATAACTTTTGCACCACGGGGGTCTAAATATAAAAAAGAAATTTGTTCTTGTATCTCATGCTTTCTTGGTCCAAGTATACGAGGGTGTCTTTCAGATAATGTAATCATTATTAATCTCCCTTCTTTACTAGAAGGTTTTATTGAATCAATCCAGCTTGTCCCAAGTCCAGGATATACTAATTCATTTCCTTCTTTGAAATCATCTAAATCGTTTGTTCCACACCAACTATATGTTACTTTCCTCGGCCTTCCTTTAGAATCTTTTCCATATTCTTCCATACGTCCTCCATCAAATTCCCCATATTTAAAGATTATTATACTCAAGGATAAATTTCATATTTTCCCAGTCACTCACCAGTTTTAAACAATGTTTATAAAAAAAGCAGTCTTCAATAAACATGAGCATACTGGTTACAGACTTGATGACGCGAAGCCCTGTCACAGCCAAGCCAGAGACGAGCCTGTTGAATTGTGCTCGGAAGATGGTAAAGAAAAAAGTCGGAAGTCTGCTTCTTGTAAATAAAGGAAAACTCTTAGGGTTTATTTCTCAGGAGGATATATTGTGGGCATTGACTAAAAAATCAGAAAAGGATTTATCAGGCATAAAAGCCATTGACATTTCTCCGCGGAAAATTATTGCAATAAGGCCTTCTGCTACGATTAAGGAAGCTATAGATAGAATGAAAAAAACCAAATTCGAGAGGCTCCCAGTTATTCAAGAGGGCAAACTTGTAGGGATGCTCACTGCAAAAGATATTCTCAATTTTCATCCAGAGTTCTACCCTGAATTGGATGAGTTCGCTAAGATAAGAGAAGAATCACGAAAGCTGAGAAGAATTAAAAAAGCAGAAGAAACTCATGAAGGAATGTGCGAGGAATGTGGGAATCACGGCACTCTTCGAAAAATCGAGGGGATGGTTATCTGTGCTTCATGTGAAGACAGAAGGTGATGATTGGTTAAACAACTAAATTTTCTAAAGAATCATTCTGGTAGTTTGATGTCTGTTCAATTGCTGGACGAGTTTGTAAATTTTGTTGAGGTTTATTGTCGGGAGTTAATGAATAAATTAATCCAGTCAAGCCGATTGTTGCAATAGCCAAACCGCCTGCGAGAGATTTTTTAAATTTTGATGACCTTTTTTTAATTATCTTTGGGTATGTTTTTCTTTCACAAGATTTCAATCCCACTAAATCTCTGAACGTATCTACTACATATCCTTGAGGTGCCCCGTTAACTGCTCCAAGTATCATCGCTATTCCTGTTCCTACTGCGATTTTTGTTAAATCTAAATCTTCTTTAGCAAGAACTTGAGAAACTGCATAGATTGGAGGGGCAAGGGCTAGATTAAAGACAGCATTATATGCCACATCGTGTGCTCCTTGTATTTTTTCTTTTGTTTTATCTGTTATTTTAAATATCTTTTTGGATAAATCTCTTCCCTGACTATAAAGCCAACCCATTCCAAGAAAACACAAACCTCCTGCGAATATCCTCGCATTAATGGACATATCATCAGACATTTTAGCAACGCCTTTTTCAAATAAAGCATAGACTGGAGTTGATTCAATAAGTAATGCTGTGCTATCGACTACATGGTAAGTTAGTTTTTCTTTCAGTTTTTCTAATTTTCTCATAAAGTTAATCAGGATATTTATTTTATAAACTTTTCCACATGTTACTTTTCTAAAATAATAACAAGATTGCACGCTCATTAATATGTAAATGCCTTCATTGCCAATTCTCTTAATCCCCAAAACTATTTAAACAAAACTTTTTATATCTATATATCTTAAAGAGTGTGACAATATGGCAGAAAAAGACGAGATATTTTCAAGCGAGATGAAGCATGTAG
>JAHKAF010000048.1 GCA_018825865.1 Nanobdellota archaeon
AAAGAATTTAAGGAATTTGAGAAGGAGAATGGAGATAATGATGTTGTGAAAGATAAAAGGAGACGAAGAGGTCCGCCGACAAGAGAGGAAGTTGTTGAAGCATGGGAACCGAAGACAAAGTTGGGAAGAGATGTTAAGGATGGAAAGATTAAGAATATTGATGAGATTCTAGATAATAATCTGAAGATTCTCGAGGGAGAGATTGTTGATTCTCTTGTTAATATTAAATCTGATTTGATTTTAATTGGACAGGCAAAAGGAAAGTTTGGCGGAGGAAAAAGGCGGGCATGGAGACAGACACAGAGAAAGACCAAGGAAGGAAATCGTCCGAGTTTTTCAACAATGGCTGTTATTGGCGACGAGAAAGGGCATATTGGTATTGGGGATGGGAAATCAAAGGAAACTTTGCCAGCGAGGGACAAAGCAATGAGAAAAGCGAAGTTGAATATTATGAAAATCACGCGGGCTTGTGCAGGGTTTGATTGCGATTGTTCAGACTTACATACAGTTCCATTTAAAGTTACAGGAAAATCTGGAAGTGTTGAAGTGACTTTGGTTCCTGCACCTCAAGGAACCGGGTTAGTTGTGGCAAATGAATTGAAAAAAGTTTTGGCACTCGCTGGAATTAAAGATGTTTATAGCAGGACAGCAGGAAGAAAAAGAACAACATTTAATCTGGTTAAGGCTTGTATGGATGCGCTTAAAAAAACAAATGTGGGGGATGGCAGGAAATGAAAGTTGGATACCACGATAATAATTTCCCAAGCGGGTTAACTCCTTTTATCTTAGAAGCTAGGCAAAAAGGATTGGAACTTAAAAGAATTTATACACCTTCCCAAATAGAGAAGAATATTGAGGTATTAATTATAAACCCTTTATCTGGTGTAGAAAAAAGAGATTATTGGCAAGGAATAAGAGAGATGGTCAAAAAGACAGGAGAAAGAACTAGAGTTATATTAATCACCCCTTTTGATTACCAAAAAGAATTTGTGGAACAACAAATAGGAACTCCTGAAAACTTAGAATATTTAACATATCAGGGAACATATAAACTTAAAGATTTATTACCTAATAATTAAAATGAAATTAGCACTAATTAGAATAAAAGGGCAAGTAGGATTGGATAAAGATATAGTTGAAACTTTGCACAGGTTGAGACTTAGGAGAAAGTATATTTGTGTTGTGCTTGAAAATCCTTCAAAGGAGCAGTTAGGAATGGTGAAGAAGGTTACAGACTTTATTGCGTTTGGTGAAATCAGCGACGATGTTTACAAAGAATTAGTTAAGAAAAGAGGGCAGAAAGATTCAAAGGGAAACCTCAAACCTTTTTTCAGGATGCACCCTCCAAGAAAAGGAATTGAAAGTAAAAAACACTTTGGAGTTGACAAAGGAGTTTTGGGGAATCATAAAAATCAAATAAATAAATTGATTGAGAGGATGTTGTAAGATGGGAAAACAAAATCTTGGAAAAAAAGTAATGATTGAATTACAAATGGTAGGAGAAAAAGGGATAATCCCTTCTGAATTTGAAGAGAAAAATTATCTTACACCATGGGGAATTGTGACAAAACAAATCTTAAAATGGGAGGAGCAAGGAAAGGTTACTTGTATAAAAAGGGATGTAACTCCTTATATTAGTACATATACTTTAACTAAACATATTCAATAGAAAAATGCCAATAAAAACACACAAACGAACAAAATCATCGAGGATGCATGGAAGGAAAATGGGAACTCATGGAGGCGGAGCCAGGAAAAAGCGAAAGGGTTCTGAGCATAGAGGAGGAAAAGGAATGTCAGGAAGCGGAAAAAGGGCGGACCATAAGAAGACACTTATTACAAAACTTTACGGACATAATTATTTTGGAAAGCAGGGAGTTACAAGTAGAAAGACAGCGAGGGACACAAGGCAAAGAATTAATCTTCATCAGATTGAAATGAATCTTGAAAAGTATGGGCACCAAGGGCGTACCCCGAAAGATTTTGACAAAAAATCTTTACAAGGGGCAAAGAAAGTTGGAGAGGCTTGGATAATTAATTTGAAGAAGTATAAGATTCTTGGAACTGGCGACGTCAAGAATAAACTAATTATAACAGCTAAGGAAGCTTCAGCGTCGGCAATTGAAAAAGTTAAGGCAAAGGGTGGTGAGATAATTTTGTTGGCGAGGAAGAAGATTAAGAAAATTGGGGAAGATTCTAAAAATTTGGGTGAAGGGGCAAAAGAAAAAGAGGGTGTTGTTGAGGGAAAGAAAAAATAGCTTCACTTTGTTCGGATATAAAAATTATTAATTCCATAGCTTCGCATTACAGGTTGAGAAACTCAAAGAGATTATTCTTTATTAACTAATTCTCATCTCGAGCAGAAGGCGAGTATTTGGTTGAGTCCCAACCAATCCCAAAACTTAAAAACCAATTTCAATAATTAATAACTATATAAAATGGATTTCAGAAAGATATTTGATTACATTCCAGAGGTTGTGAAACCTGAGGAGAAGAAACTTGATTTTAACACGAAGTTGAAGTGGACACTAATTGTTCTTGGGGGATTTTTTGTTCTTGCGAATATCACTCTTTATGGTTTATCAGTAAATGCACTGGAACGGTTTGAGTTTTTGGCGACTATTCTTGCTGCAGATTTTGGTTCGATTATAACCCTTGGTATTGGTCCAATTGTAATGGCGTCGATTATTTTACAGTTGCTCTCTGGTGCAGGAATTATTAATATTGACCAAACAACTACTGAAGGAAAGAGATTTTTTATGGGAGTTCAGAAACTTCTTGTTTTCTTTTTTATAATTTTTGAGGCTTCAGTTTATGTTCTTATGAAAGGTCTTCAGGCAGAGCCGGTTCTTGGAGGATTTGGTCCGTTGATTTTAATTTTGCAACTTATCCTCGGAGGAACAGCAATTTATTACATGGATGAGGTTTGTAACAAATGGGGTTTTGGTTCTGGTGTTAGTTTGTTTATTGCTGCAGGAGTGAGCAGACAATTGTTCACAACAGCTTTCCAGTTCATAAATCAGCAGGGAAGGAATTGTCTTCTTGATTTCGGAAATGTTGCTTGTTCAGGAAAGGTGCTTGTTTTATTACAGTCAGTTATTAACAGGTATCCAATAGAATTCACTTCAGCGATTGGGGCGATTTTAGCGACGATAATTATATTTTTAGTTGTTGTGTGGGCACAATCTTTGAAAGTAGAAATTCCTTTGTCTTTCGGAAGAATTAGAGGTTATGGTGTCAAATGGCCTTTATCTTTTTTCTATGCCTCAGTTATCCCTGTTATCTTGACTGCTGCACTGATTGCAAATATACAACTCTTTGGAGGGATTATTGAGAATGCTGCTGCACCCTGTTTTATCGAAGAGGGTATATGTGAGGGGATAGCTAATTTTGCGTCTCATTTTACTTTCTTAGGACATTTTGTCAACGGACAACCAGTTTCAGGACTTGCCTTCTGGCTTGGTTCTACGAATTTACTTGAACTCTTTATCCGCGGAGGTTTTCTATGGACTTATCTTATTCAAGGGATTACTCATATTTTGTTTTTTGTTATTTTCTGTTCAATCTTTTCTATATTCTGGGTTAAAACTTCAGGGATGGATTCTCATGCTCAAGCAAGGAATATTTCTGCATCAGGATTGCAGGTTGCTGGTTTTAGACAGGACATTAGAATTTTGGAGAGCATACTTGATAGATATATATTACCTTTGACTGTGATGGGAGGTATTGCCATCGGGCTCTTAGCATCTGTGACAGATCTGCTTGGAGCAATGGTTGGTGGGACTTCGATTCTGTTGGTTATTATGATTATGTTCCAGTTTTACCAAAGTATTGCACAACAACACTCAGTTGATATGAATCCTGCGATGCGGAAGTTTATGGGTGGATGATTAATAAGAAATACAAAGGTTTCTTTTACTAATCTGTTTTAATCTTACTTTATACATTGCAGCATCTTCACTTATAAAGTCAGAAACTTCTGGTTCTATTAATTCCATTGTATCTAGATTATAATTTGTAAAAGGGTAAATTAAAGATTCTACTCTTTTGTTTTTAGGATTAAATCTCATTGCTCTAAAACTATCTAAATCTTTTCCAACTATTAAATTTTCTTCAAGTCCTCCATCTGGATTTTCCAAAAGTAAAGCTCTCCCAGTAGGAATACTATTTAGATTAGTTTTCAAATCCTCTCCTTGTCTAATTTGGACTTCATCATCTTTAGTTCCTGTTATTACTTTCATTATCCTCATATCTCAACTTAATAAACATCTTTTTAACAATTTCTCTTCTTGAAGATATATATCAAACTCTGCAGGATAATGCTCCTCGTAAACTCGTCGTATTTGTTGTTCCGAAATCTGCTTCGCTTGATTTCTCCGCTAAAAAAGTAATTAGTAATTTAACAAATTCTTATGAGGTTTCTTAACAAAGTTTGGAACTGGGCAACTAATAAGCGAACGAAGCAAGCCTAGTACTGGTGGGGGTGGGACGAAATCCCAATCTTTAAAAACTGGATTCTATTAATTTCATTATGGGACAAAAAGGGATGACGCGGTTTATGTTTATCATGTTTGGATTGATGGCAGCTTCACTTATCATAGTCGGGATGTGGAATTCTGTGCCTGTTATCAAAAGTTCTGTGAATTATGTTTTGAATCCATCGCTTGGGGCGTTGATTAACTGGGATATAACCTGGGGAACTTTGCTTGTGTTTTTTATTATTGCGTTGATTACGACTTTAATTCAGAAATATGCGACAGACCAGGAGACGCTTAGAGAATTGAGGAAGGAGCAGAAAGAAATGCAGAAAGAGATGAAGAAATATAAAGAAGATCCTAAAAAAATGATGGAACTTCAGAAAGAGCTTTGGCCGAGCACTATGAAAATGATGGAAGTTAGCATGAAATCGTCGCTGTTTACGATTATTCCTTTTATTTTATTGATTAGATGGTTTATGGATTATTTCACTGCAATGGGAAGCCCAGACATAATTTTCGGGATTGGGTGGTTTGGTTCTTATTTTATTTCATTGATTTTGTTTAGCAGTATTTTAAGAAAGGTGTTTAAGGTAGCTTAAAATGAGGGAATCAATAAAAAAGGGTTTTGGTTTTGGTTTGACTTCAGGAATTATCACAACTCTTGGGCTTATGGTTGGGCTGCAGGCAAGTACTGACTCTAAACTGGCAGTAATTGGAGGGATTATCATTATCGCGATTGCAGATGCACTTTCAGATTCACTTGGGCTAAAACTGGCTGACTCAGAAGCCGACGGACTCAGAGATGCAGA
>JAHKAF010000049.1 GCA_018825865.1 Nanobdellota archaeon
CAAGATTTCCATTATAAGTTCCAGTAGCCCGGGTAGAAGGTACATTAAATGTGACAGTAATTAAATTACTTATATTACTCTGATTTAATGTTGTAGGAGCATTAGTTACTGTAAGAGTAGCATTAAAAGAATTTAATCCGCTTGTTAAGAGTATAGGTGAAGTAAATGATATTCCAGTCATATTTCCATATCCATCCTCTTGTAATTTAAAAGTATAAGAAGCTGTTGCTCCCTGAACTACGCTTGCTGAAGCACTTGTAATCGCTGAATCAGAACTATTTAAAAAATCTAAGCCAGCACTAGCAAATCCAACTAACATCACCAACGATAAAATCGTTAAAGCCATCAATGAAAATGTTTTTTGTTTCATTTTGTTGTAATTTTTGAGTTACTATGGTTTATAAATATTTCTATTCTGGAAAATATATATCTTCAAAAGATTTATATATGTTTTTGGTGTCGGGGTATTATGGCTATTAAATCTAAGGAAAATTCTATTGGGGCGTGGGCGTTTTTAACAGGGGTTGTTCTTGCGATTTTGATTGGGCTTTCTACAACCTTGCTTACAATTCCTGCATTGACAACTTACAGCAAACAGATTTATGCTATATTAGTAATCATTGGTATAGTCGTGGGTTTCATTAATGTTACAGGAAAAGACTCCCAGACATTCTTATATGCTGGCGCGATTCTGGTGATTGTCAGTAAGTTTGGTATGGAGAGTGTCACAGGTTCATTAATCGGAATCGGCGTGGGAGACATGGTTGCTTCAGTATTCGCTGCGCTTCTGGCATTATTTGTTCCTGCTACTATAATTGTTGCGCTGAAAACTGTATTTAGTATTGCTAAGGTGTGAAGGATTAATGAAGTTTGAAATAAATTAATCTCATAACTTCGCATAATACTTGGGCGACCAAAAAGGGTTTTATTATCAACGCGAGGTTACACACAATCTGTCCAAATTAACAACTCTCGCATCATTCATATCCATTCTAGGACAGAATTAATCTCAAACACTAATCTCCAATGGAAAGTCCATATTAACTCTTTTTAAGATTTCTTTAAGAACCCCCGCTCTTTTCTTAAAGCTTAATATCCCTATACTCTTGACTTCATTTGTGTTTTCATCTCTTCTGACAAATACTCCTTCCTCGATTTCTTCGGCATTGGATTTTGACGGTTCTCCAAAGAATATCTCCAGGAAATCAGCTTCCTTATCATAATAAATATCATAGGTATTGGTTTCTTGTTTCATTTTATATAAGTTTCAAAATACGATGATATTACATATCCTGAATTGTTTAAATATTTAACTATTACCAAGAGATATTTTGAAGGCTGTTTTCGGTGTTTATAAAATTTGTAATAGTAATGAATCGTTTTATCAAAACCATAACTTGTTATTTTATCTGGATTTTCAATTGTTTCTTTTATCTGTTCTTCCTCTTCAACTTCAGGATGTTTCTTCCGAATATGTCTCCGCCCTTCTTTCGACAAATTAATTTTCCTTCCTGATTTGTCAGTAATTTCAAATATCATTTTATCTTATCCAAATTAACAACTCTCGCATCATTCATATCCATTCTGGGGCAGGCAGTGTTTACCCAGGAATCCAGCCCAAAGTTCTCGAATTCTGAAGTGTTTATATTATTACATATAAATAGGTAAGAACGTTTGTCTTTCAACTTCTTCTTGAATTCTCTTGCATGTTTTAGTCTTTGCTGCCCGGGTTTTGTTGAGACAAGTATCCCGACTTCCTTTGAGTTCAGGAATTTGACATAAGCTGCTTTTTGTTGCTTTTCTAATTTTTCTATATCTTTATTTGAAATCTTGCTTAATTTGTTGTTCTCTAATATATAGACAGGAAGTTTGGTCGCCAATGCAAGCGAAATTGCATGGAATTTTCCGTCGCTGATTAGTAAAATTGCTTTGGTTGATTGTGGGAATTTGGGACTTGAGCATCCTAAAACCTGGGTAAAAGCGATTGGTTTGAGAATTTTCTTTAATTCTTCTGCTTGGGATTTATACTGAATAGAATAAGCTATTGCGATATTTTTAGGAATTTTTTTTGATATTTCTTTAATAATAGACTTATCAAGATTAAGTTTTGATTTGGCTGGGATGAATAAGGTTTTCATGATTCAGAGAATAAGTGGAGAGTTATAAAAGTTTGCTCGCTGAAGTTCGCAGATTGATGGAAGTTGTTAATGAATTTATTGAGGGTAAGATAATCCTAATTTAATTTGCCCTGTTTTCTCTTCAGCAATTAAACCTCTTTCTAATAAATCCTCATAAATTAAATCTAGAACTACAATAGAAGGAATAATCTTCTCACCCTCTCTTAATCTATTTTCTACTTCATTACACATTGATTCTAATAAAATATCCATGACATCCTTTCTTTTAACAATAAGAGAATTATTTACTTTCTCAGAACAGAACTCTTCTTTTTTTATCCATATGAAATATTCCTCTAAAGGTATTGAAGAATCAAACGAGTCTTTCGTATCTAAAATGAATTTTACTTCACCTTCTGAATTTAAGTTCTTGATTAAACCCTCTCCTTTATACCAATAGACTTTTCTTTCATGCTCAGTATAATGGTCCCCACACCTAATATTCCTGCTTCTTTTATCCACTAAGAATCTTCCATAATATTTGTTTCCTGTAAGAACCAACTCTTCTACCATAAAATTTATAATGTTTTGGTATTTAATTAATTTACTTCTTTTGTAAGCCATTAAAGAAGCAAAGGGTTTTTCGAGGGTTGTCCCAGCCCTCTTTTTCCCTTTGCTTTATATTTTAAAAATTTTTCTGCGG
>JAHKAF010000050.1 GCA_018825865.1 Nanobdellota archaeon
AATAAAAAAGTATATCTTCTTTGAAAAGCGCAACTATAACTGCAAGAGAAGTTGCTATCGCTGTAATCCAAATTGGTAGATTTCCCATTTTACTTCAAACTCTCCTCAATCACTTTCCTCTCTTCATCTGTAATCCCATAAAGTTTGTAAACTTCCTCGTCAATTTCATAATCTGTCTGCTTAATCTGTTGTTCAAGCATTTCCTTCTCTCTTCCAGCAATTTTGCCGTCGTGAACCTTTTTTTGAAGTTTAAGCATTCTATCTACAAGCCCGACGATTTTTTGCTCTTGGGTTTTTGAGGTTGGGAGGTGGATTGGGATTTTTGAAAGAAAGTCTATAGTAACTTGGGTGGTTAAATTCATACCAACATTATATGAAAACTCATAATAAAATTTCATCAATTTTGAATTTAATACTGCTAAGCAAGAAAGATAATTATTTTCAGCTTGATTACCGTAAATCGAATAGACAGTATTGAATGCAAATAATTTAGATTTTATGAAAGTCCCATCTATTTTTGTATTTATCCTTTTTATCAATATCCTTGGGCCTTCAAAGGCTTTTTCTTTATAATCAATACCTTTCAATTTTGATAAAATATAATATTTATTAGAAATACAATACCTTCCTAATTGATTACCTGCGATAGCTTCAGAATCATAATCTTTATCATTCTTATCAGAACTAATTATTTTAGAAGATTTATCGTTAATAACCAATTTGCTTTTACATTTCTTACACTTTTTGTCATCTTGTCCATAATATTTAGTATTTGCCTCGTTATAATAACCACATTTAGTACATTGAACAACTAAACTTTTCTGCCCAAGTTCAATTCCTCGTTTTACATTAAACAATTCAGAAAGTTTTTTAGAATCTTTAACAATCTTATCTAATATCTTCTGAATTTTATCATCTGTAGAAAGAGAAAAGACAAATGAATCACTTTTTGAAAATATATCTTCTTCGATTTTGTTCTCATTACATAACTTAGACTCTTCAAAAAATTGGATAGTTATTGGATGAAACTCTCTTTTATTTTTAATTAATAGGCAAATAGCATCTGAAGCTACTCCTGGAAACTGCCCAAAATCCATTATTTTAAATAAAGAATAATTTTCAATAATTTCTTTTCTTATCGAAGTATAAGAATCATTTTTTATGATTACCTTTGGGATTAAAAGCCCAAAAATTCCTTCCTTTTTTAATAATCTCAAAGAATGTATAACGAATACTCCAAAAATGTTCATATTTTTCTGAGGGATTGAAAATTTTTTACTTAAAAAAGAATTAATTTCATTGCTTACAATTTTAGAACTCCAAGGAGGATTCCCAACAACAACATCAAAACCACCGTCGGTGAAGACTTCTGGAAATTGTGCTTTCCAGTTAAATGCTTTGTCTCCTGCGACTTTTGAATCATCAATCAAACTATTTCCGCATTTAATATTATGCCTCATCAAAGGAAGAATCCTGTCCCGAGTTTCCCTTGTTTCTTCTTCCAAAAGTTTTAACATTAAATTCAATTGTGCGAGTTCAACTGCCTTCTCATCCAAATCAACCCCATAAATACAATTCTTCAATATCTTAGATTTTTGACTAAGATTTAATCTCTCTTTAAACACCTGAAATGTATTCCATTTCTTAGACTTCTCTCCTTTCTTCAGTTTCTCCTCGACAATATTGCAAACTTCCTGAAAAGCCCTAATCAAAAAACTCCCAGAACCACAAGCAGGGTCAAGTATTCTAACCTCCAAAATCTCATCAATTGTTTTATCCTTGACATATTCCCTGACTGTATTCTTCACAATATAATCCACAATATACGACGGAGTATAGTAAATCCCCATCTTCTTCCTTTTCCCACTCTCTGAATCCAACTTAACTCTTTTCTCAGTCCCTCTCAAAATAGTCCCTAAATACTGCTCATAAATATTCCCAAGCAAATCCCCTGGAATCTCGTCAAACATATATCTTTCCTGCTGATGCTGTGTCCCATAATACAATCCTCTAATAACCTTAATCAACGTTCTCTCGTCGAAAAAACCCTCTTTCTCAAGCAAACCTTCCATAAACAATTTAGAATTATACATTTTATCAAAAATCTTGAATTGTATTTTCAGAACTTCCCATAACCTCTTCGCTATTCTTCCCTGCTCATAATTCTGAACAATCTTCAAAAGAAAATCCTTCTCCTCCAAACCCCTATCTTCAGCAGAGCGCATGAAAATCAACCTATCAATTAGAATCTGAACAACCTCGTCAATTTGCGAATCTCCCAACTGCATTCTTTTACTTTTCAAATCCTTAGATAACCATTCCCTATACAACAATAAATCCGCTAAAATCGACTCATCAATTGGTTTATATTTTTGCTCGTCTTTCTTAGAAAGAAGTTTATTAATTTCCTTTGTCTCAAAACTCTCTCTCGAAAGAACCCACAATTTATCAAACTCTTTCTCAAAATCCTTGAACTCCAACCAAAAAAGCAAATTCTTATCTATATTCCTTATGTTAGAAAGTGCATGATAAACTCTAATATATTTGAAATTTGTCAGAACAGAAAACTTAATCTTACGATGATAAGCATAAGAAACTGCTTGTCTTCCCTGCTCTTCTAATAGAGGAACACCTGTCTTTTTCGCCTCGACAACTAAAGATTCCTGATTCCCAATTCTAAAAATATAATCTGCCCTCCCCTTCAAAACCCTTTCTTCCCGCTCTACATCTTTTCTCATATCCCAACCTAACGCCTTAAACAACTCGTCGATAAATTCATATTGTATCTGTATCTCAGACTTCTTATCCAAATCCTCTTTAGAAAATTCCGAGAATTCTTTAACTAACTGCTTAACTCTCTCCTTCGCTTTCTCCTTATCCATGTCCTCTCAAACAACTCATCACTAAAAAACCTTTCTATCAAAAGCCCCACATAAATATTTATAATACTTCCACTTCTAGTCATCATATGTCAATGCGAGATGCACTTCCGATAAGAGAGAAAATATTACTTATCCTCCGTAGGAAAGGGCCGAGTCTTCCAGTTCACATCGCGAA
>JAHKAF010000051.1 GCA_018825865.1 Nanobdellota archaeon
GCACCACCTCTAAGCACGCCCATTTTACAAAAAAGTGATTAATGAAAATCTTTGATTTACTTTTATTATCCCCATGATTGGTTGAAGAGAAAGGAGTTTATAAAATTTTCAGAGGATTAGTAGGATTAAATAAATGAATTGGTTTCTCAATCTATAATGCGAAACTATTATGCCCTTAACAATATTTCTCAACGAAGAAGCCTGACAGCGTCGGCTTCTTAGCAATTCATCTACGAACGAAGTGAACCTAAAACACATAGAAGAATCACATCCTCTCCAAAGTTTCAATCCTTTGTGTTATTTTATAAAAATAATGCTGCTTATTTCTACATTCTTTCAAGTGCAGAAATACGCTTCTCTATAGGAGGATGCGTGCTTCCCAAACCTTTGAAAGGATTCGCGAAAAACAATGGTGCAAGGGCTTTACTTATTTTTGCCCCTTCATTCCGTGCTTGGGGGTACACCGAGCGGTGTTCAGAAGGAGAATTATCTTCTTTGATTTTCTTTAGTGCTTTAATCAATCCTGAAGGATGTCTTGTGAATTTTACAGAAGAAGCATCTGCAGCAAATTCTCGACGGCGGGAAATAGAAAGTTGGACAAGCTGAACAACAATTGGAGCAAGAATAGCCAAAACAATTCCAATTAAAATAAAAACCCCCTTACCTCTATCATCACTTCCTCCTCTAAACCATAAGCTCCTTAAAAAAATCTGCGACACAATTGCAATCATTCCAACCATCACAGTTGCCAAAGTCATATACCTAATATCGTAATTCGCGACATGCCCAAGCTCGTGAGCCAAAACCCCCTCAAGTTCCCGCTTCTCAAGTTTCTCTAAGGCACCAGTCGTTACACAAACCACAGCATTCTCAGGGTCCCTCCCAGAAGCAAAGGCATTTATTTGAGAAGTCTCCATAATATAAAGTTTCGGCATTGGCAGTCCAGACGCGAGAGTCAAACCTTCAACTAAATTATAATACTGTTTATACCTTTCTCTCGACGCTGGTTTAGCTCCAACACTTGCAACGGCAATTTTATCTGAATTATAAAAACTAATCCAAATATAACTCAAAGAAATAACAATTGAAATAATCATTATGATAAAAAAGAAACCGGGCTCAAATGCAAGAGATATCACATAACCAAACAAAACAAAAACAGCGAATATAATAAACATAAGAAAAAATGAATCCCTCTTATTTTTTGCTATCTGGTCTCTGAAATCTATTCTCACTGGTTTCATTCAAAATAACCTCTGTATTTTTTTTGAATGAATGAAAATCTTTGATTTACTTCCATGAAACAAACAGAAACCCAAACTATTTAAGGGTTTTGAGGAGTTAGTTGAGGGGCTGCTTGTTCATCTTTATCTCTCAGCATATCAAAAACTTCCTCTAATTTCTCTCTCAAAACTTCATATGAAAAATACTTTTTTCCAATCTCAAAATTATGCTCTCCAATTTCTCTTCTAAGGGCACCATTATAGATTACTTTCTTAATCTTCTCAACTGCTTCATCTGTCAGAATATTATCCTCAATCATTACAATCTTAAATCCTTTACTTCCAATTCCTGACCAGAAAATTGGTTTATAATTATTCACAAAAATTGGTTTCTTAGCAAAAACAGCCTCGATAAATGCATTTCCAAAACCCTCATAATCACTAAAATAAGTGCATGAATTAGCACAAGCATATACATCAAATAATGAAAACCCCTTGATCTTTCTTCCAGCAAAAATAACTTGTTTCTCTAATTTAAATTTCCTTATTAAGTATCTAAGCTTTTTGTAATAAGATCTACTACCATTGTTTTCATCCTTGTCATTTCCCGTGATAAATAACTTTATCTTTTTATCATTTAACTTATGAACTAATTCAATAGCAGTCTCAATACCTTTTCTTCTCACAACTCTTGTAGGTTGCAATAAAATAATATCTCCTCTGTCCAATCCAAAAGTATCAGGAAATTCCCTTATACATTTATCATTTACTTTCTTATTAAAATCCATGACATTTGGAATAACAACAGTCTCAGATAGATTATACTTTTCCTGCAAGATTTTTTGCGCTGAATAATTAATCACAACATTGACTACGTTTGGAAGTTTAAGAGGAATAGACTCTCTGACAATTTCATTTACCGCCTCATGAGAAGACAAATACCTTTCACCCCTCTCCCAATAAAAATCATGGTCATGGGTTATGGTCCTGATTCCGGTTCTCTCCACTGCTTTTTTTATTCCAAAACTCATAGATAAATTAACCGGCAAGGCTGATGCATTCTCGGTAATAAATAAATCAATGTTATTCCTCCCTATCCATTCAATTATCTTTTCAGCAATTTTCTCTGATTTCTCTTCTATATGATTTACAATTTCAATGGAATTTTCATCAGGACTGATAAACGCTTTTTCCTGTTCCCACCAGTTTTCTTTTGATAATAAAGAAAATTCTTTCATAATTTCCTGATGCTGTTCATCCAAAATATTCTTTTCAAATTCTCCAGAAAGTAAAAAGACCTCATGACTCATACGCTCTAAAACCTCTATCCATTTCTCCGCCTCTAGCGCAACACCATCTTCACCCCCAATTCTTTTAATCACAATTCCAATTCTCACCTCTAATAATAAATCCATCCTTTATAATAGATTATTCTAATAGAATGAATATATTTGAGTTATGAAAATCAGGCTGCATACAACCAAGAATTCTCCTCTCTAGGGATAAAAGGTTTAATTAAAACAACATCTTCGTAACCTTCGCCATAAAGATCCGCCCGTGCTACTTCTTTATAACCCTTGCTCAAAAAAAGCGTTAGAACATCAAGCCTATCAGAACGGGCGTCGCCAATAACAGCTACATCACCCCTCTCCCTTGCTTCAACTTCCACCTGCCTAATCATAAAACTCAGAATATATCTCCGCTGAAATTCTTTTAGAGTTCTTCCGTTTTTTAATTCGCAAAATCCTTTCATTGATTTAGATGGTTGAAATATCAAATTACCAACTAAGATATCCTCACTGAAACATAAAACAGATTCCTTATATCCAATCAATAATTCTTCTCTTGCCTTGTCAACCCAATCAAAATAACCTCGATAGTTTAAGGGATACATTAAAACAAACTGGGTGAGTTTATCAATATCCCTCTTACTCTCAGCTAATCTAAAATTGAAATTAAAACTCATTCAGAAGAAATGTATAATTCATTAATAAAAATTTGTATACTAAAATCCAACCTTCACAACTTCCGAAGAATCACTGCGTGGACTTCTTCGCAAAACATCAGAATTTGACTTTGATGTTTTTCCTCTCAGCCTCAGCAATCTTCAGATATTCTCGTGGCTGTTTGTTGTAAAGTTTAGCAAAGAACGCGCCAGGCATTGTCCTGCACAAATCATTAAATGCCAGAATTGAATCATTGTAAAACTGTCTTGAATATGCAACTTTATCTTCTGTCGACGACAATTCTCTCTGAAGCTCTAAGAAATTTGTGTTTGCTTTCAAATCAGGGTAGCCCTCTGCAATCGCGAAAATACTCTTCAGAGCAGATTCCATCTGATTGTTCGCCTTGATTTTTTTCTCAACACCTTTTGCACTAACAAGTGCTTTCCGTGCATCAGTCACCGCCTTAATCGCAGCAGTCTCGTGCTTCGCAAAACCCTTAACAGTCTCAATCAAGTTCGGAATCAAATCCGCACGCCTCTTCAACTGAACATCAATCTGCGACAATGAATTATCAATTCTATTCCCCAGCGTCGCAAACCTATTAAAATAATAAAAGAACACAAAAGCCACCAATACAATTATTAAGATTATCCACCATAATACCATGATTAAATAAGAAGATAGGGATTTATAAAATTACCTGAATAATCTTTTAGCAATCAAAATTAAATTTAAAGGTTAACGAAGATGACTTTTAACCAAAAGGTGTCTTAACTGGAAAATATTTTGGTTCAACACCATGCTTCCTCAAATAATTAAAAACTTGTTCGTTGGTTAATCTTGGTGAGGGGATTGGTCCTGATTCATCATATTTTATTCCGATTTCATCACAAAACCTTACTTTTTCGTTCTTTGAAAGAATTCCATTATGGTCTGTATCAAGAGTCTCTATAATCTGTGCCCTTAGATTATCACTCTCCTTTTTATCTACTCTATAAACACTATAACCCCAACCGATAAAACCAACTACCAGAGCAACAGAGAGTATTCCCTCTATATTTACCACCTTCCTGAGTATATTCTTGAATCCCATAATTTCTATAATAATAAAAAGTATTTAAACCTTTAGATAGGTGTTATTTTATAGTAATTACATTTAAGAAATCACAAACAACCCCCAAAAACTTCTTAAACCTCTTTTTACATAATTAATCATGACAAAAGTAGACAAAAAAAAGTGTATTGGGTGTGGGGCATGCGTTTCAATCTGTCCGCAGGTTTTTGAGATGGGCGACGACAATAAGGCAAAAGTTAAAGCGCAAAAAGACATTCCCTGCGTGCAAGACGCAATTGAATCTTGTCCTGCTGATGCGATTAGTAGATAAGATAATTTTCAAAACTCGTCGTTATTAATTAAATATGATAATGCAGGGTTCAGTTACTAAACTTATTATACGAAGGTATATTATTAACAACTTCTTAACGAAGCGTCATGGCAAAGCCCGGCGCGGAGAACTCCATCTCGAGCAAAGCGAAACATTTTCTTAAACAACAATAAACTTTATTAACTTCTTAGAATTTTATCTTTTATGAGTATTGTAAAAGAGGCGATAAAAAATAAGAATAAATTAACCAAGTCATCCCTTGAGAATTCTCAACCAATAGATTTTATAAAATGGTTTTCTGAACTTGATAAAAACTCCGGGAGCGTGGCTGGAGGGAAGGGTGCGAACCTTTCAGAAATTTATAATTTAAAAGTTCCTGTGCCGCCAGGATTTGTTGTAACAGCTCAGGCTTATGATTACTTTATTGAAAAAGCAGGAATAAAAAATAAAATCCACGAGCTTCTGGGCAGAATAGATTACGAGGACACAAAAAAATTAGACGAACATACTAAAGAGATCAGGGAAATTATTCTTAATTCAAAATTCCCGAAAGAGATGGAAGAAGAAATTGTGGACTCCTATGAGCATCTTGATGTGGGTCACCTAGATAATGCAAAAGGCTCAGCACTTGACATATTAAAAACATCTTCGGAGCCAGTTTTCGTCGCTGTTAGAAGCAGTGCGACAACAGAAGATTTAGCAGAAGCAAGTTTTGCAGGACAACAAGATTCTTTTGTAAACATCAAAGGAAAAAATGAGTTACTAAAACACATAAGAAAATGTTTCGCGTCTTTGTTCACTTCTAGGGCAACTTATTACAGGAATAAAAAAGGGTTCAAACACGAGGAAGCCAGTCTCGCAGTAGTTGTGCAGAAGATGGTTGACTCTGATAAGTCAGGAGTAATTTTCTCAAAAGACCCTTCATATAAAAATGATAATATAATCATCGAGGCTGTTTGGGGGCTTGGCGAAGGAATTGTTTCAGGAAGGATTACTCCAGATAAATACATTCTTTCAAAAGATTTGGAAATCACTGATACTAAAATAGCAGACAAGAAAATTGCAATAACAAGAGATTCAGGGGGAAGAAAGGAAGTTGTCAAACTAAGAGGGGAAAAATCAAACCATCAGGTTTTGAAAAATCACGAGATAAGAAAACTTGGGGAGATTGCAATACAATTAGAGGAACACTATCAAAAACCACAAGATATAGAATTTGCGATTGAAGGAGAAGATATTTACATCGTGCAAACAAGACCAATTACCACTATTGAAAAAAGAATTGAGCAAGGCAGCCAACAAGAAATAAAGGGCGAGCCGATTCTCAAAGGGCTTGCTGCTTCCCCAGGAATAGCTTCAGGGAAAATAAAAATAGTGGAGACTTTAGAAGACCTGCAAAAAGTGAGTCAAGGGGATATACTTGTTACTAAAATGACTAATCCTGATATGGTTGTGACAATGCAAAAATCAGCGGCAATAATTACCGACGAGGGAGGGCTCACAGCGCACGCAGCAATAGTCTCACGAGAAATGGGAATCCCATGTGTTGTAGGAACTCAGGAAGCGACAATCAAATTAAAAGAAGGTGAATTGATAACTGTCGACGGATTCACAGGAAAAATTTACAAAGGAAAAGTCGCAGAAAATGTTCAAAAAGAAGTTCTGCCAGTAACCGCAAACACAAAAACAAAGATAAAAGTAGTTGTGGATTTGCCAAGTTTTGCGGAGCGCGCAGCAAAATCACAAATTAAATCTATTGGGTTAACAAGAATTGAGGGGATAATCGCAGAATCTGGAAAACACCCTGAGTACTTTCTCCAGCAAGGTAAGATAGATGAATACGAGAAAGTTATCTTCAAGGGGATAGATGATATTGCAAAGTACTTCGAGGAAATTTGGGTTAGAACTTCAGATATTAGAAGCGATGAGTTCAGTAATCTCGAAGGAGCTCCAAAAGAAAAAGAAGCAAACCCAATGTTAGGGATGCACGGAATCAGGTACGGAATAAAAAATCCTGAAATACTAAAAGCCGAACTTAGAGCACTCAAAAAAGTTGTAGCCAAAGGAAAAAAAGTGGGCTTATTATTACCTCAAGTAATATCTGTCGAGGAAGTCCAAAAAGTTAAAGAATTTTTAAAAGAAGTTGAGTTCAAAGACGCAAAGATTGGAGTGATGGTGGAAACTCCTGCGGCAGTCCAATTAATAAGAGATTTATGTGAAGAAGGAATTGACTTCATCTCATTCGGAACCAATGATTTAACGCAATATATCCTCGCTGTGGATAGAGGAAACGAACAAGTCCAGCATCTTTACAACGAAATGCATCCTGCAGTATTGCATCAACTGGAATTTGTAATAAGGGTTTGTAAAAGGAATAAAGTCGAATCAAGTATTTGCGGGCAAGCAGGAAGCAAGAAAGAAATGGTAAAATTCCTCGTCGAGAAAGGCATAGACAGCATAAGTGTAAACCCCGACGTAGCAAAAGAAATTTCAGACTATGTTGCAGAACTCGAACAAAGTGTAGTAAAAGGAACAGATGAAGAACCACGGCAATACGAATTAAAAAAACTTCAGGAAGAATTTGTAAAACCACAAATTACACAAGAACCCGAAGATTCTGAAACGATCAAAGAAGCACCGCTTGGTGTATCCCCAAATGGCACAAGACCCCAAACTGCGGAATTCGGGGGCAAGGATGAATCAGAATCACTTGAAGGGGAACTTATTAAAGATGATATTGAAGAATTAAAAGTACCTGAAAAAAAATATTTGCAGAATTCGGTTGACAATGGTGTCATAGGAGGTGTCCAGGAAAATATTGAAAAAGGTTTGGAAGCAATGAGAGAAATTATGGAAGAGTTGGGAGGGGATGCTCCTGTAATTTCAGGGATTAGGAAACCACAACAAAAAGACGCGCCTGAATCCGACGAAGACGACGAGGATTTCTATGGAGAACAAGTCATCAAAGGTTATAACGACGATGATTTTTCTGAGCCAGACAATTTTAATGACTATGCCAAAAAGGGCGGGCGGGAAGGGTATTCTGGCGAAGAGAATAACGAGGATGAAGTCTTTGGGATATTTTAAAAATAAAAAGTTATTTAAAGTTAAATAAGGTTATTTAATCATGGTATTAAAAACATTTAATCTAAATGAAGAAACTTATAGAAAATTTTCTGAATTTTGTAAAGAACACGGGATTAGTATGAGCAAACAAATTAATGTTTTCATAGAATCACAAATTGAAAAAGAACCAGAAGTTAGAAAAAGTTACTTGAAGAAATTGGAAGCCATTAGAAAAGGGGGGTATACAAAAACTTTTATTTCTATAGGAGATTTTGAAAAACATTTTGAGAAAAATGCACCAATATAGATTTTCTAAGAAATTAGAAAAAATTATCTTCAAACTTGCTAAGAAAAACTCGATATTATACAATCAATTGAAAAAGAAAATTCACGAGATAATTAGTTCTTATGATATAGAATCATACAAAAATCTTAAACATAATCTCAAAGATTTAAAACGTGTCCACATCGGACATTTTGTCCTAACATTTAATTTTAATAAAAACAAAGATTTAATTTCTTTTGAGGATTTTGACCACCATGACAAAATTTACTAGGGATGAAGTATTGGATATATTCTAGAAAGATATTCTCTCTACATAAGTTCGTCAATTAATAAAGTAATTAACAAAATAAATCCAATTTAACTGGGCTGCTCTAAAGGTTTCAACTGAAAGAAGTCTATAATTTTAGAGGGTTCAATTCTGTATTTTACATTTCCTTCATAAAAACCATACCTAGAAATCAGAAAAGGATGCAATGGTGCAAAGAAAAAACTTTTTCCATCATCTAGAAAATCAGTTTCTAATTCTAAATTTTTTGGAGAATTTTCTCCGAATTTTCTTAAATAAATATTTGTTCCAGGTGCACTAATCCCATCATTAAATGGGCTATCTTGGTCCATGGGAAAACCTACTTTGAGGAATGCATAATTGTCTCCATTTAGATTAAAATATAATGTCGCTAATTTATGATAATCTGATAATACCAATGCATTTAAGATTTGAAACAGGGGGTTTGCTAATTGGTAATGTGTATAACCCCTGCCTAACACAAAATCATTATCCTTTGCCAAAATTCCAACTAGACTTTCTTCTGGTTTAATAAATCCACCAAAATCAGAATTTGAACCGTGATATTCTCCTGGTCTTAGTTGGTCAAAAGTTCTATCATCCGGCAACATCCTACCCTCTAATTCAAGGATAGGCAATCCAGTAAGTGAAGATAATCCTTTTATAGTATCAGTGCTATTCACGCCATTAATGATAAAACCACCTTCATTTACTATCTCATATTGTATTGGTACCAATCTATCATCAAGTTCAATTTTTTGAGGTTCATTTAAATCGCCCCTCTTAATTTGACGTTTTACTTTTCTTTTCCATTTTTGACGTTCATACATTCCAAATGTAATTCTATCAAGTGTACTTTCTAATCGTTCTGAAATTCTACTATTTGGTAATCTAACATCTAATTGAACTTGTTTAACATTTGTATTCCAAAAGTTAAAATCATAAACTGCATAATTTGACATTTTATATACTGTATAAGAACAATTTAAAAAACTATCGCACCATTTCAAATCATCTGTTTCACTCGCGACTCATATCAATCCGCGAGTCCCAACGAATGCAATATGCGAAATTTTATAAACATCCTATCCTTTAATTTTATATGACTAAAAAGAGAGTTGCTCACCGCTCGGTGTACCCCAAAGCACGGAATGAAGGGGCAAAAAAAAAGGTTACTAAGAAATCACCGACTTCGTCAGACGCTCGCCGAACGCAGTCGCTTCGCATAAAGAAACATATTGTTCCACTCAAAAAGAGAGCCATGAAACCTATCATTCTAAAAATACCGATGAAAAAAAATATTCCAATGCACCACTCTCAAGGAATCTCTCCTAAAAAAATAACAACCCCTCCTAAACAAATTCCTATCCAAAGACATTTCTCTCCCCCTTCAATTCATCCAAGGAATTCAGAGACTGAAAGAATACTTATAGAAAATTTTGTTTCTCTTCAAAAAGTCATGGTAAATTTATCTATAAAATTTGACAACCTCAACAATCAAATATCAAAATTACTTAATCTGTTCGAGATTTCTGCAAAAGCCCTCGCTGAGAAAGGTATTGATACAGGGGGAGATAAAGAAATGATTAAAAAAATAGATAGTTTATTAGAGCAAAATAAACTAATTGCGAGAGGATTAACTTTAATGCATGAAAACCGAGGAGAATCAATGCTGTCTCAACAACCAATAATGCAAAAGATTCAACCTCAAACTCCTCCACGAATTCAGGAAGTTCCAAAAACTTCTGCTTTCCCTTACCCACAACAAAGAGCAGTTGAACAAAATACAATGGGTAACCCACAACCTCCCCAATCAAAATTCAAGTTTCTGCCAAAAAGTTAGAATGCTTCAGGAAGTTAACGGTCAAAGTGATTTTGCAACATTTTTTCTATTACAATTTACAAAACAATTAATAAAAAATTCAGACAAAATAGAGATAAACATTTCTGAAGTAGAAGAACCTACATTCGAAAAACCAGACGTTAAAAAAATCGTAAGGGAAACTATCAAACAAGAATCTCTCACTGAAAGAGAGCCTTTATCCTCTTCTGCCTTAAAGACTGGGCTGGACTTTTCAAACAGACAATTATTAAATAGGAAAAAACCCCAAATATTCCGAGTTCAACAACAGCCAATTAGGAGAGCCCCTCCAATCCATGTTCTAAAAATCCCTGAACCAAGATTGCCTCCAACACTCCAGTATCTTAAACCAACCCCTACTGCTGGCAAAGAAATAGATTTAGCTAAACTGAATCCATTATTACAAGACCCTGCAGTAAAAGAAATCCAATGCGACGGGAAAGACCAGAACATAGTCGTGAGAGGGACGATGGGAGTAAAGAAAACAAGCATAATTCTAAGTAAAGAAGAAATAGATAGTGTTCTAAATAAATTCTCTGAAAGTGCAAAGATTCCACTTCAAGAAGGAATTTTCAGAGTCGTCGTCGGAAAATTAATTCTCTCAGCAATAGTCTCGGGAGTAATCAGTTCAAGATTCATCATTAAAAAGATGATGTATCATCCAGGATTCCCACAAGGACAAGGATTTATTCAAAGATAATTATGGATAACAAAATCACAAAACAAAAACTCGAGAAATATTTCAAATTAACCAGCAAGGCGCTTGAAGTTGTAAAGAGTTCAATCATAAAAGGAAAAGACAAAGAAGCAAAGGAAATCATAGACATGGTTTCAAATTATCTTTCAGACGCCAAACACTTTGAGGAAAAAGGAGATTTCGTAAATGCATTCGCAGCATTAAACTACTCGCACGGCTGGCTCGATTCTGGTGTTCGCCTCGGAATCTTCGACGTGGATGATAGCAGGTTGTTTACTGTGAAATGAACGATTCTATTACTCACTTAGACATGCTATCAAGTAACGAACCTCCGAACAATAAAAGAACAAGTACAACAAGAATGAATGCTAATACTCCCCACCACCAATTCATTGTAAAGGCCTTCTCATATATGGTGGCCGCCCAATAAGTTACTGCAACTATCGCACTAAACCTGACACTTGTAAAAATTCGCTTAGATTTAAAAGTTTTGCTTAACCAACTTTTATTTACCATATAAATATGATATTATCATCATATAAAAATCTTTCTCATTAACACCCCAATCAATCCTCACGTTAGTAAGGCTATTTTATAGACAAATTTTATAAACATCCCTAACTTCCTCCACTCATGAAAAAGAGGTTAATAGTGCTAAGCCTAGGAGGTAGTTTAATCATCCCTGAAAAAGTTGATGTTAGGTTTCTAAAGGAATTCAAAAAAGTAATAAATCAAAATTCTAAAAAATACAAATTCATAATTGTCTGCGGAGGAGGAAGCACTGCAAGAAAATACATTTCTGCATTAAGAGAATCAGGGGCAAACGAACAATTCCAAAGTTTCTCAGGAATTTCAGCGACGAGAATGAACGCACGTTTCATGAATTATTTCTTTGGCATAAACCCTGAAAAAGGAATTCCTCATAAATTAAGAGAGATAAAAAAATACCTGAGAAAGCAAGACTTTGTTTTTTGCGGAGCACTGGAGTATAAACCAAAACAAACCTCTGACTCAACAGCAGCAGAAATTGCAAAACATTTCAAAGCAGATTTCATTAACTTAACAAATGTCTCGGGACTTCACAATAAAAATCCTTTGGAACATAAAGACGCAAAATTCATTCCTGAAATCTCATGGGGGGATTTTGATAAAATGGCAAATAAACTAAAGTTTGCACCAGGCCAACATTTTGTCCTCGACCAAACAGCATCTGGAATTATTATGAAAAACAAAATCACAACATACATCATCGGTAAAAACATAAAACAACTTGATAATTTATTGAAAGGAAAAAAATTTAAGGGCACGATTATTTGTGGTTAATATCTACTTGCTCATTCAATTCGCAAATTGGCAGGCTTCGAAATCTGCTCTCGACCTCGCACGAGCATGGATAGAAAATTACTCTCTACCACGAAGCCGTTCGGCTCCGCAAAATTTCTCCGTTAAGAAAAGTTATTATCAAATTAAATTATTTTAATGCAAATGGTTACTCAAGATATAATGCGAAGTTATCCAATTAATAACTCTGTCAATCCTCACGAGCTTACGGGTGAGCAAAATTATTAAACCTCTTTCTCCTTTGATTAATATGAAAACCCAAACAATCCTCACAGAAACAAACTTCAGCAAGCTCAAAACTACAGTTAATAAAATGCAAAAAGCAAAGCCTTTAGCGAGTTCGTCTGCAAGCAGCCAACCTAAAGGAAAAACAATAATTTTCAGTTCTGACAGCGACGAGCTAAACAGGCAGGTTCTTGAGAAACTTCAAATTGATGTGCTTCTTCTAAACCAATCAGAAAGAAAAGATTTTCAGAAACAAAGAAACTCTGGATTCAACCAAGTTCTTGCTAAGATAGCACAGAAGAATGGGATTTCAATCGGCATAAACCTCGACGAGGTAATCAACACGCGCGGAAAAATTAAGTCAGAAATCCTCGCGCGAGTTCAGCAAAATATAAAACTCTGCAACAAAAACAAACTCAAAATGATGTTTATTTCTCAGTCTGGAATTAAAAAAAATTCTTATGATTTGAAATCTTTGGGTTTGGTTTTGGGTATGCCTACGTGGATGATAAAACATTTGTAGTAGTAGTGGTATCCGTTAGGAGGCAATGAAAAGATGCCACCCTTCCGGCGAACTTACAAGGTCGTCGCAGTTTACTCCAGCGCTTCAAGGAGAGAGCACGAGAGAACCCCTTGATTTCTCTCGTATGCCGATGTGGATGGCGAAAGATTTTTAATAGAATTGCTCGCACTTTCGTGCTCGAGATAGAAGACTAATAACAATAATAACAGGTATTAAGCTGAACAAACTATTATATGGATCTACCTCATTAACAACCTTCCCCCCTCGCGAACAATCTGATGAAGCCAGTTGTGAGCCCATCAATCCATCGCAAAGCGAGCCAAACTCCCCAAAACATTTTTAACTCCAGTCTTCTAATAATCATCATGCCAAACCAAAAACTGATTGAATCTCTAAGCCAACATGAACAAAAGATTTTGCCTTATCTAAAAGAAAAAAATATCAATGAGATATGCAAGAAATCCAACCTCGATAAAGTGGCTGTGCTGAGGGCGCTTGAGTATTTGCAAAATAAAAATATAATAAAACTTTCTTACGAGAAAAAGAAAATTATTACAATTGGTATTAATGGGGCATTGTATAAAAAAAAGGGTTTGCCTGAAAGACGTCTTCTTAACGTTCTCAATGAAAAAAGAATATTAGAATTAAAAGAAGCGCAGGAGCAAAGCAAATTATCCGACGACGAATTCAAGGCTTCAATCGGTGCACTAAAGAAAAAAGCACTGATTGAATTAAATAAAGGCAAGATAATTTTCAACGCCAACAAGGAAGAAATCGCTAAAAAAACCCTTGAGGAAATTTTCATAGAATCCCTGCCAATTGAATATGATTCCATTTCTCCTGAACAACTTCACGCATTAAAATCACTTCAAAATAGAAAAGACATACTTGAGATAAAAGAAAAACAAAAAATTGGTATAGAGGTCACAGAGTTAGGAAAGAAAATATCCAGTTCCAAAATAAAACAGCAAAATCTTATAGAACAGGTAACCCAAGAAACATTGAAAAAAGAATCTCTGTGGAAAGGGAAGAAATTCCGTCGCTATGATGTGACTTCTGCTGTGCCAGAAATTTCTGGAGGAAAGAGGCACTTTGTAAATCAAGCGATTGACCACGCGAGAAAAACTTGGACAGACATGGGTTTCCAGGAAATGTCTGGCGACATGATTCAAAGTTCGTTCTGGAATTTTGATGCATTATTCACTGCACAAGACCACCCAGTAAGAGAGATGCAGGACACGTTTTTCCTAGATAAAAAAGACGAACTACCTGAAAAAAAATTAGTCGAAGCTGTAAAACAATCTCATGAAAAAGGTACAGGGGGAAGTAAAGGATGGGGTGGTTCATGGAAAGAGGACGAAGCAAAAGAACTTGTTCTAAGAACCCACACAACTTGTCTATCAGCAAGAACACTCGCAAAGTTAAAAGATAAAGACCTTCCAGTAAAATTCTTTGCAATTGGAAAATGCTTTAGAAACGAAACAGTTGACTGGAGCCACGGGTTCGAATTCAACCAAACAGAAGGAATTGTCGTCGACCCAAACGCAAACTTCAGACATTTATTAGGTTACTTAAAGCAATTCTTTAATAAAATGGGATTTGAAAAAATAAGATTCAGACCAGCGTATTTCCCTTATACAGAACCCTCTGTAGAGATAGACTTCTTCCATCCTGAGAAAGAAGTATGGTTGGAACTCGGAGGTGCAGGAATCTTCCGTCCAGAAGTAACAATCCCTCTCCTCGGAAAACACATTCCAGTTTTAGCATGGGGTCCTGGCTTCGACAGAATCCTCATGGACTATTTCGGAATAAAAGACCTTCGTGAACTTTACAAAAACGATTTAACTAAATTAAGAAAGATGAAATTCTGGGTGAAGTGAGATGATGGAAATTAAAACAAAAAGATTAATTTTAAGACAACCGACGATGAAATACGCAAAAGACCTAATTGAAAATATCAATAATCTAGATGTCTCCAAATGGCTTTTAGTTGCTCCTTATCCATATACTATGAAAGACGCAAAATGGTATATTAATCACTGTGAGGAAAAAGCAAAGGAAAAAACTCCTACAAGTTATGAATTTAGTATTGAATTAAAATCTGAGAAAAAGATTATAGGAGGGTGTGGGATTTCCGGGATTGATTATGACCAAGGAATAGCAGATTTAGGATATTGGCTGGGGGAAAAATATTGGAGACAAGGGATTATTACAGAAACTATTAATGAATTAATTAATTATTCTTTTAACAAATTAAAATTGAGAAGGTTACAGATTCCTATATTTTCAGATAATATTCCTTCGAACAATGTTGCTAAAAAATTTGGGTTTACTTTTGAAGGAGTATTAAGAAAAAAGGCTGTTTGTAAAGCAACAGGAAAAATCCATGACGAAAATCTTTGGAGTTTATTAAAAGAAGAATGGAAAAACTAAAATGATAAATAAATTATATGTGTGGTATCCGTCGGAGGCAATGAAAAGATGCCACCCTTCAGCGCTTCGAGGAGAGAGCGCGAGAGAAACAAGGGGTGCTCTCGTATGGCAGTCATAACAATAAACCGCAAACAATTCGAGAAAGAAATTGGAAAGCTCGACGAGAAAATGCAGGATAGAATCGGGATGTTCGGGACTCCGATTGAAGAGCTCACAAAAAATGAATTGCAGATTGAGATTTTCCCGAATCGGCCAGACATGCTTTCTTATCACGGATTCAAGAGGGCATTCCTTGCTTTCTTAAATAAAAAAAAGGGACTGAAAGATTACAAAGTAAACAAACCAGAAAAAGATTACCAAGTAATAATTGATTCTTCTGTGAAAGGCGTCCGTTCTCATACTGCTTGTGCAATTGTTAAGGGCTTGAAATTAGATGACGATAAAATAAAAGAACTTATTGAGATTCAGGAAAAGTTGCATGTAACAATTGGAAGAAAAAGAAAGAAGCTGGCAATCGGGATTTACCCTCTTGAAAAAATCAAACTTCCAATAACTTACAAAGCACTTGAACCAGATAAAATAAAGTTCATCCCACTGGAATCAAATCGGGAAATGTCTGGGCTTCAGGTTCTTCAGCAACATCCCGCAGGAAAAGACTATGCTCATCTTTTGGCAGGAAAAGCAAAGTTCCCTATTTTTATCGACGCTGATAATAATATTCTAAGCATGCCCCCAATAATTAACTCTCAACTAACAGGAAAGATAACAACAAAAACGAAAGACGTCTTTGTGGAATGTTCTGGAGAAGATTTTGAATTATTAAGTAAATGCCTCAACATACTAATAACAACTCTCGCAGATATGGGCGGAAAAATTTACCAAATGCAACTCAAAAGAGGAAAGAAAGACACAACCCCTGACTTAACTCCTGAAAAAGCAAAAATCTCCCTCGAGAACACGAACAAACTTTTGGGATTAAATCTAAATGAAAAAGAATTGAAACAATTCCTTGAAAGAATGGGTTATAATTATAATAAAGGGGAAGTTGAAATCCCGTCGTGGAGAGTAGACATTTTGCATGAGGTTGATTTGATAGAAGACGTGGCAATAGCGTATGGCTATGAGAACTTTGAACCAGAAATCCCGTCTATCTCAACAATTGGGGGAGAAGAACCAAAAGAAACAATCAAAAAAAGAATTTCAAAGATTCTTGCAGGACTCAATATGCTTGAAGTTTCAAATTATCATCTTACAAAGAAGGAAGACCAATTTACTAAAATGGGAATTTCGAAAAAGAACGAAGATAATTTTATAGAAATCGAAGATTCGAAAACAGATTACACCATATTAAGGGAAAACCTCTCCCATTACCTGCTAAAGAATTTCTCAGAGAATGTTGATTCAGAATATCCTCAGAAAATCTTTGAAATTGGGAGAGTATTCCAACTCAAATCAAATAAAATTATCGAGAAAGAAAAGCTCGCAGTTGCAATTGCTCCTGGAAGTTTCACAGAGACCAAACAAGCTCTTGAATATTTTTTCAGAATGATTAATCTAAAAATAAAATTAAAAGAACCTGAAGAAGTTCTGGAGCATTTTATCGACGGCAGGATTGGTGAAATTATGATTAACAATAAATCAATTGGATACCTTGGAGAAGTTCATCCTAAAATTCTAAAGAACTGGAAAATCAAAATGCCTGTTACACTTTTTGAGATTGAATTGGATGATGTTTTTGAGGCGTTGGCTCAAAACTGACTCCATCAAGTTTTTCGTTTAAGAAATCTATTAATGAAATAGCTTCGCATAATATTTTGAGCAACTGAGCCTCATCTTAAAAATTGTTAATTTGGCGATTACTTTTCAACGTAGAAATCTGGTCGAATCATAGATTCTTACGTTTCCTTCACCCTGTTCAGTAAAGACAGCGTCGATTTCGAAGCCACCAATCGCGAAGCAGTGAGCCTAAATCCTATCCAAAATAACCCTTATTATTCTTCTCTATCTTGTTATCCCAACCTTTCTTCACAACACTAATGAAATTAGAAATCTCCTTCTTTGTTTTCTGCCAAGTCTTAAAAGATTCCTTCACAAACTCAGCCTCTTTCTTCTCGTCAAAATCAACATCAACTCCAATAAGGCTCACTTCTATTTTTGCCAGTTCCTTGTAAAGTTCAGTCAACTTCTCTTTCTCTTTAATTCCAATAGACTTAGTAATTGAAAACACAAACATCGGAACATTCACAGGATTCAGCGTCGCCTCGAGAAACCTCAAATAACTCGAGAACTTGTCTGCCATGAGTTTCCGAATTTCCCGAATAAGATAATCTGTTTCAACTTCTGAAATACGCTCTATCTGAAAATCCCTGCTCAACTCATCAAAACTCGGGAGCCCTTCCTTCTTCCGAAGCACAGAATACCTCTTCTTCAAATTATCCAATTTAGATTCTTCCATGATTCATCTTAAGATGAGACTTTTATAAAGTTAATGGAAGGTTGAGAAATTATGTAGTTAGCAATTCATCCTGAAATTTCTCGCCCAACTCTTTTTTTATTTTTTTAACGCTTTCTTCTATCCTATCATTTACTAACTTTAGATTTTTCCTAATATACTCTCCAGAGTTAATGATTGTGGTAGCTTTTGTTTGCATAGAATCAATATCTTTGAAAGTCTCTTCAAGAGTATTCAATTCAGATGAAATTTGTTCAAAGTTTACCTTATCATCAGAACTACCACTTTCCCTAAGAGCAAAAAGTCTGGCAATACGATAAGCGAAGTATAAATTATCTTCATCATAATAAGTTATAATATATTTATCAGTTATTTTAATTGGGCAAAGCTCCCTCGGCATTTGGTCTCTTTTTGCAAAAACAAATATCCCAAAAGTAGCATTTCTATTTCGTATTGCCTCATTTATTTCATCAATTGTCTTTTTAGAAGAATAACTTGTATTCTTACATTCAATAATTACCTTCTTTCTATTTTCAAGCTCTATTAAAACATCTCCCTTTTTACTTCCAACACCAGATTTATCCCCTATAAGTTCGATAGTATTTTCATAATAACATGCTAAAGTTTGTAGGGTGTTATAAACCTCCTCTTCAAATTCAAATCCTTTAGAAGTTCCTTTTTGTTTTTCAATATTAACTGCACTTTCTTTTAACACTTGGTCCCTAATATCTTTTATTTCCTTATCTCTAATTTCATTTAATTTTTCTAATATTTGCTCCTTAAGATGCCTGGCAGGAGAATCTGTTTTATTTGAATCAAGTAATTCATATAGCTTCTTTTCGTCCATTTCAGAATTCTTTTTTAATTCTTCAATTAAAAGAGATAATGCACTTCGTTTATTATTAATATTAAAAGTTTCATCAATTATACTCCTTATTTGACCCTTATCTTTATTAAAATATCCGTCGATTAATTCTTTCATTTGAAATAAGGGGCTTTGAGTATTACTCAGACTAAAAGTTGTTTCAATTTTATCATTAAGATTACATGTTTGATTCTCAAATACTTTTTTAGCTTGAGTGATAAATCTATTGAATTCCTTCTCGACAAAATCCACATTTTCTGTTAAAACCATTTGTCTCAAGCCCACGCAACCAATAATTAATGCCTTCCTTACCCACTCTTCTAAATTTTCTTTATCTTTTAAGAAATTATATGTATCTGGATTTGATATTATTAGATTCTCGATATGAATTTCTTCATTATTCTTATCAAGCGTGACTTTATTTTTTTCCATGCTTTTTTAGAGTCTTTCTACTTTTTATAATTTCCTAACCCGTCAAAAATCTCACCCGCGTCTCTTAAATCCAGAATTACTATTTCTCCCTCGAGAAACCAACCTTCTTAATTTTTTCTAAAACTCCTTAAACCCCTACTAACCTCCTCTAAAACAACTTCTTCTTCAATTCCCGATACTCTTTCATCAATAATTCTATTGTCGGTTTCAGGTTGTGATTAAATTCATATTCCTGAAGAGAGGCATAATATTGTGCCCTATTTTTCATTCCAATATTTATTGGAGGAAGTTTGTGTTTAATTAGGATATTATTCAACAAGATTCTTCCAACTCTTCCATTTCCGTCTAGGAAAGGGTGGATATTCTCGAATTGGTTATGGACAACCGCCCCCAGAACAAGTGCAGGATATTTTGTTTTGTTTTTATTATACCATTCAACTAATTCTTTTAGTAAATATCTAACTCTTTGCTGGGGCGCCCCTTCGTGAATGATTCTCCTAGAACTATCCACAACCACAACTTCTTCACCTTTTTTTCTTAATTGTCCTGCAAAATTCTTTGAATTCCTAAACACAATCCTATGTATCTTCTGAATTAATTCGATAGAGATATGCTCTTTTGTTTTTCTGATAAATCTTATTGCTTCATCAACTCCATATGCTTCTGCAATATCTTCCTTGGATTTATCTGGCCATTTATCTTCCTCGAGAATATCTTTGACTTCTTTTTGACTTAATTTACTTCCTTCAATTGCATTTGTATTATAGGTAAAGATCTCTAAGAACAGAACCCATTCTTTTTCAGATAAATGTGCAATTTTAATGGGGATCTCTGATTCCAGATTTTTAATAGATTCTACTTCTTCTTTAGAAAGTTCAAAGTCAAGAGGATTTTTAATTATTTTATATTTGTGAATCTCCTCCAAAATAAATTTTTCTGCAATCTTTCTTCTCTCTTCCAATTTCTCAGGTTTAAGATCTTGCCCAAGATATCGTCTAAACTTATGTACCTTCAAGCCCTCCCTATAGGAATGTGCCAGATAATACTTTATTTTCTTCCCGACTTTTCTTTTTTCAATATGCATAATATAATATGGGTGACTACATATTTAAATGTTACTATATCTATGTCTACATTTTTCTATTCTGTAGTCACCTAAAAATTCTCCCCACGAGAGGAAGGTATTACACTCCTCACCAAAAATCCCATCACCGTCGCTTAAATCCAGAATTACTATTTCTCCCTCGAGAAACTTGGTTTCTACTATTTGCTCTTGACCCACTGCTCTGCCCTCTTGGCCTTGAAAAGGTCTTGTCCCTCCCGGGGATTCTCGCACCTCTTGAACTATCTCCACCACTTCTCGCCCCTCTTTGGGGTCGACTAAAACTATTACTTTGCCCCTTCATTCCATAATTTGGGGTCTTGTACCCTTTAGGTATACGCCGAGGCCTCCCTCTTTCGGAGGTCATCCCGTGGGAAGCGGCGCCATCACCACTACTCCTTCCAAAACCCTGTGTTCGCCCTCTACTACTCTGCCCTCCGCGATTTCC
>JAHKAF010000052.1 GCA_018825865.1 Nanobdellota archaeon
AACCAGAAACCAAAAGTGGGGGGCATCATGAAAGAGCTGGTGGAAGAGGCAATAAAAAAAGGCTACACTAATGAACAAATAATCATTTTTCTTGGACAAAATGGTTATGGAAGTGAGGACATAGAAAAAATATTAGCAATCTTTAATTCTTTAAAAAATCATAAATCAAATTTTTTAGGAAAAATCATGGGAGAAGAAGAAATTAAAAAAGATGAAAGGAAGACGTTAGTTTCTAGCGATATATCAGAAGTTACTAAACTTATTTCTCAAGTTAAAAAAGAAATGGCTAAAGTAGTTACCGGGCAAGAAGAAATAATTGAAGCGTTTATTTGCGCCCTGCTTTGCGATGGACATGTTTTGTTAGAGGGAGTCCCAGGAATAGCAAAGACTCTAATTGTAAAAACTCTTGCTGCAGCTTCGGGTTGCAGCTCAAAAAGAATTCAATTCACAGTTGATTTGTTGCCAAGTGATATTATTGGAATTACTACTTATACTCCTCAAAAAGGATTTGAAACAGTTAAGGGGCCAATATTTGCTAATTATATTATTGCCGATGAAATTAATAGAAGCCCCCCAAAAACACAGTCAGCTTTAATTGAGGCTATGCAGGAAAAGCAGGTTACAATTGGCAAAGAAACTTTCAAACTCCCCCTCCCTTTTTTTGTTATGGCAAATAATAACCCTATTGAAACTGGGGGAGTTTATAGCCTTCCTGAAGCCCAGATTGACAGATTTTTATTTAAATTAATTATTAAATACCCTAAACACAAAGAAGAAAAAGACATCATAGAGAAAAATATTACACTAAGAAAATTTGAAGATTTTAATATAAGGGCTATCCTTTCTCCAGAAAAGATTCTTAATATGCAAGAGATAACTAAGAATATCTATGTTAATGAAAGGGTTAAAGAATATATTGTGAAAATCATCGACAAAACCAGAAAAAAAGACTTTGAAAAAGGGGGGTATATAGAGTGGGGGGGTTCTCCGAGAGCAAGCATTGGTTTGTTTATCGCGTCTAAAGCACAGGCTTTAATGAATGGGAGGGATTATGCAACCCCAAAAGATGTAAAGGATGTGGCCCATAAGGTTTTAAGACATAGAATTATCTTGAATTACCGGGCAAAAGCAGAAGGAGTAGATTCTGATCAAATTATAGACGAAATCTTAGACCTTATTGAGGTTTAAAACAAAAATAAAAGTTAAGATAAAAAAGAGAAAATGAATCAGGGGAAACTTAATGTTGATATTGCGAAGAGTATTTCAGAATTACAATCAATATTAAAGGAATTGAGATTGAAAGCAAAAACTTCTCAGATGTTTTTTAGAGGAAAGGGTTTAGAGTTTGAAGGTTATAGAAATTTTTCTCAGGATGATGATGCGGATGATATAGACTGGAAAGCAAGTTCAAGAGCCCAGAAACTTCTTATTAAACAATATAGGGAAGAAAGAGACCTAAAAATTATGTTTATGATTGATGTTGGAAGCAATATGGTATTTGGTTCAACAGAAAAAATTAAATGTGAATTTGTAGCAGAGCTTGTCGCTGCTTTTTCTATGATTATGCTTCATGCAAATGATAGAATCGGTTTTATTTTATTTAGCGATACAATCAAACATTTTGTTGATTGTCAGGGAGGAGAAAAACAATTTCAAATATTTGTAGATAATCTGACTAGAAGCTCAAATTATGGAGGGGTAACAAATCTAGACAAAGCATTAGATTTTGCATTAAATTATCTTGATAAATCCATCTCTTCGGTCGTTCTTGTGTCAGATTTTCTCAGAGTAACTAAAAATACTGAAAAGAAAATAGACCTGCTCTCAAATAAATTAGAAACAATTATTATCAGAGTGAGAGACCCATTAGACATAACTCTTCCTAATATTGAAGGGGAGATTGTTTTAGAAAGTCCTGAAACCAACCAACAAGTACTAATTAACCCAAGCATTGCTGGAAAAGCCTATGAAAAATATGCATTGGAACAAGGAAAAATAGTTGAAGAGATGTTTAAAAAAAATAAGGCGGATTACTTGGATTTAATTACTGATAAATCTTTTGCTGCCCCTCTTGCAATATTCTTAAAAAATAGGTTGTTAAAATAAGACTTTAAGAAAAACAAATAATAGAGTTATCATTCAAAAATAGTAAAATTTATAAATCCTTCTATTAAATAACTTTATGAAAACACTCGAAAAAATAGAATTAGTTTTAATATTGTTTCTCTTATTTTTTAATATATTGTTTTTGATAAATGCCAGAGGAATTTCTGGGTTTTTTTTGTCTGAAAATGAAAAAACTTTGAGTGCTCCTTATGATTTTATAAGCGAGAACCAGATAATAACTTATAAGGATAAAATTGTTCTTGAGATTGAAAATTACAGTTTAAGTAAATATGCTCCTTCAAAAAGCATGACTCCTGTTCTAGATTCTGGAGCAAATGGGGTGGGAATTAAGCCGAAATCAGAAGATGATCTTCATGTGGGAGACATAATAACATTCAAACAAGGAG
>JAHKAF010000053.1 GCA_018825865.1 Nanobdellota archaeon
TGAATTATATGTCGATAAAAAAGTTAAGATAAATGACACAAAAAGCAATAATATCTTAGATAAATGGATTATTGCTAGATTGAACCAACTAGCTAAAGAGATTACTGATAATATGGAGGAATATAATCTTCCTTCTGCAACCAGGCTTGTGACAGAATTTATCGAGGACCTATCAACGTGGTATGTCCGACAAAGCAGATACAGATTCAATGACAATGACCCCGATGCAATTATCACACTGAGAAAGGTGTTGGAAACTTCATCTAAAATTATTGCACCGTTCATGCCGTTTCTAACAGAGCATATTTGGCAGAAGATAACGCGAAATAATTTTAAGAATAAAAATGAATCAGTACATTTACAAAAATGGCCAAAATACGACGAGAAATTAATTGATAAACATTTAATTGAAAATATGAAACAGGTAAGAGAAATTGTTTCTAAAGGATTAATGGAAAGAGATAAATCTAAAATTGGTCTAAGATGGCCGTTGGCAAAAGTGAAAATTACGTCTAATGAAAAATTAAACAAAGAGTTTTTGGAAATTATTGAAAATCAATTAAATGTAAAGGAAATAGAATTCAAAAAAGGTAAAGAGTTTTTTGTCGAGCTCGCCACTATTTTAACTCCTGAACTTGAAGAAGAAGGTTATGCTCGGGAAATGTCTAGACAAGTTCAGGCATTCAGGAAAAAATTAGGATTAGAAAAGAAAGATAAGATTGAACTTTTGATTTTTACCGATGATGAATTGAAAAAAATATTAGAGAAAAAGAAAGACTTCATTAAAGAGAGAACTAATTCAAAAAATGTGGAAATTGTTACAACTAAGAAGGAAAGATTTAAAAAGAATATTGAATTTAATATAAAAGATAAAAGAGGGGAAATTGGGATTATAACTACCAGTTAGTAATCTATTAAATTTGCTCTTTTAGAATAACAATCTTTAAAAAGAAAAAAACCTAAGAAATAATAATAAAATGATTATTAAAGATGAATTTTTAAGCCGACTAAGGAAGATTTTTGATTTGAATTTATATGAAGTAAAAGTTTGGACTGCATTGCTTTCCAGGGGAACTTCTACTGCTGGAGAGTTAAGTAATATTTCTGATGTTCCCAGATCAAGAACTTATGATATTTTAGAGAGTCTTGAGAAAAAAGGATTCATTGTAATGAAACTTGGAAAGCCGATTAAGTTTATTGCCTTGAAGCCAAATGAAGTTGTAGAGAGAGTTAAAAAGAATTTGATGCAACATGCTAAAGAAAAATCACAGAGACTTGAAACCTTGAAAGGGGACGAGGTTCTCGAAGAACTTAATACTATATTCACAAAAGGGATTAAGTTTGTTGAGTCATCTGATTTATCAGGAAGTTTGAGAGGAAGACAAAACTTGTACAATCATTTGGATATGATGATAAGAGATGCTGAAAAAACAATCACGATTATTACAACAGCAGAAGGGTTGAATCGGAAACTTGAGGCGTTAATGCCAAGTTTAGAAAATTGTAAAAAGAGGGGCGTCAAAGTCAGGATTGCTGCCCCGATTGATAACAATAATTTGAAAGTTGCAAAAGCTTTAAAGAAAGTTGCAGAAGTCAGGAATGTGGAAGAGATGAAGGCAAGATTTGTAGTTATTGATTCCAATCAATTAATGTTCATGCTTCTTGACGACGAGAAATTCCATCCTAATTATGATATTGGGATTTGGATAAATACAGAGTTCTTTGCCCAGGCTCTTGAACAGCTTTTTGAATTAGCTTGGAAGGATATGAAAGCGGTTAAGTAATTTTATCATGATATCCAATTAACTAAATTGTCCATGATTGTATTTATTATCTTTTCCTGGAGACCATTAAAAAGAGCTTGGTTGTAAAAATAATTTATTTTAATTATTGTTTTGTGAGAGGGAAGAGGTTTTTTGAATATTAATTACTTCTCAAAGATTTCATTAATTAAAAAAATTCAAAAAATAAAAATAAGAAAGTTTATTTGTTGAGTATTGCCATAACAGCGCCGACTAATGTTGTGATTATCACAATCCAACCGACTATTTGAACAATCCATATTCCTGCAACAGATGTTCCTCCTAACCAAGTTGGGAGTCTAAGAACACCTTCGACCATTCCAAAAGCTACTGCCAATGAAACAACAACCCCTGTAAACCATGCAAGAAAACTTAAAATATTTTGGTTTGCCATTTTACCTCCTTTTTTATTTAATTATTTTTAATTTAAAGAGAACTTCTTTAAATATCTTTCCTTAGAATAGGAAATTAATAAAAA
>JAHKAF010000054.1 GCA_018825865.1 Nanobdellota archaeon
TGTGAGATTGTATCTCTTGGGAAAGATGATTGTAACAGAGAAGTTATTGAGATGAGAAGATATGATAAAAAAATTGGGGTAGAGATTCCTTATGCGACTTTTCCCCCTCGGGCATTAGCTGTTTGTTTAGAAAATAGAATTTCTTGTTATAATTAATTCCTAACATATTCAATTTCTTCATCTGTGAGTTTAAGTTCTTTCTGGATTGAGAGGTTTGAGTTTATGATTTGTTTGATTATTGGGAAATCATGCATTGCGCGTTTAGTTCCGACGTGAACGTATTTGGCGTATTTTTGAGATATTGATTTCTTTTTTGCTGTTCTTTGGTTGTTGAGCCATATTTTCAAAATTCTCGTCGGCTTTTTGTAGCTGGTGAAACCAGTTTTAGGGGTTTTTTTAGCTGAGGATATTCCATAACTTAGGAAGATATTTTCATAAACCAGAAATCTCCAGTATTGTTGTTTGTAGATTCTGCCCTTGAATACGTCGGCTTTGCTTAGCAAATCATAGGCTCTTGCGAGCTCTTCGCCCTGATACTCTGCGGGGATGTTCTCTTCCATCCATAATAATATCTCGTCAATAGACATTTTAACAGAGTCAAATACTTTCAGGGTTTCGTTTGTTGGTTTCCCTTTGAATATTATTCTTAGTGCATTAAATATGTCAGTTTCTTTATCTCTTTCCTCGAGGACAGCCAGAGAAGGTTCTCCCATTTGAGATAATGTTTGCAAGTCATTTACTGCAGCCCTGATGTCTCCCTTCGCTTTTATTGCAACCCTGGTCAATGTACTCTGGTCTATGAATTGTCCTTCTTTTCTCAGAATATTTATCATAACATCTTTAATTATATTATAAGAAACTTCTTTTAACTGAACAAGTTCGGATTTTTTTCTAAGAGGACTTAACTTTTTGTGCCATACGTCATTTGCAGTTATGATTACCGGATAAGAAGTCAATTCAATTAGTCTTACTAATTCCTGAACCCCTCCTTTATCATAATACCCGCTGATTCCATCAACTTCATCCACCAGAATTATTTTTCCTTTTTTTGAAAGTGATTGTTGTTCCATTACTGGTCTCAAAACATCGTGCAATTTTATTTTATTTCTTATGTCAGAAGCATTGAGTTCAAAAATTTCAGAGTTTGTTTCGTGTGCTATAACAAAAGCAAGAGTTGTTTTTCCAGTTCCAGGAGGTCCGTGAAGTATCAGGGCTTTCTTTCCAGTTCCAAAATATTTAGCAAAAGATTTGATTTTATCGACGGCTAAATCCTGTCCTTTTATATCTTCAAACTTTTTCGGTCGATATTTTTCAGTCCATGTCATTTTCTATTAATTTTCTCCAATTTTCTTTGTAATAATTATATTTCCTCTCAAATTCTTCTCGTGGAGTCAAAGGGATACCCAATTCATTTAATTTTTGTTTTAATTCTTTTAATATTTGGTTCTTATTATCTTCTGTTCCTATTTTTTCAAGTTCAATTATATATCCATAACTTTTAGTATAATCTAAACAAACTTTTATTCCATCCCAATTAAATTGTTTCCTTTTCCTAAACCATTTTATCTTGACATCATGCCCAAGTTTATTCAGGAATTTCTCTAAATTCTCAAAATATTCTCTTTTGGTTTTTATCTCTATTTCCTCCATGAATTCGTCATGCACGTTCCCTGATTTATGCCAAAGTTTTGCAGAATTATTTCCTCTTTGAATCCTTAAATTTGAGGTTTCATCAAAATAAAAAGTTTCTTGAAAATCCTCTTTAACAAATTCTGCTTTTTGATTAAAAAACTCCAGAAGTTCTTCGTATTTCTCTTTAGTTATAAAGCTTTGAATTTCCACCTCTATTTTTTTATCTTGTATTCTACTTAGATCTCCGTCGAGAATTATTGGATTTATGCCTCTTAATTCATCTTCAAAGATATTACTTGGGATGGGGTTTAATAAGAATATCTTTTTGCCAAGTTCCCATGCTTTTACAATTTCCATGAAAGTTGCTCCCCCAATATAGTTTGATTGTCCATATTTTTCATAATTTAAAACAAGAAGAGCATCATTTTCACTAATCTTTGGTTCATGCAGTTTCATCATTGATGATTTGAATTTTATGTGTTCTTTCGGATTTAGTTCTTTTAATCTATCTTCCTTGAATGGTTCCTCAAAACAATTTGGAACAGTTATTTGGTGTCCTTGAGTTTCTAACTGTCTTTTTATCTCGCTTACTCTGTCGTAGAAATGTTTGCTACATGCTATGAAAATTTTCATCTTCACCCTTTTCCCAAACCAACCAGAACACCCATTCGGGTGCAAGAATCCTTGCAATTTATTCTCATTTCCCTAACCCCGCGAGGACAAATGAAGCGAGAAGTGCCTGAAGTTGTATAAAAGGGTCAGAACCCTCGACAATTCTGAACTCAGCCTCGCCTGTTTTTTCTGTCAGTTTTACTTTTATTTCAGGTTCTATAGGCAGGTTCCAGATTTCTTTCTGAACAGCTTTGATAACATCCTGCCCTGAGATGCTTTCCTTGAGCATAACATCTAAAAGTTTCTCACGTGCCCTTTGGAAATCTCCAGCAATTGCATAATCAAGAACAACCTTGATATCTTTCGGCTTTGCGCTTGAGATAATTGTTGAAATAAGTTCAGGAGTTATAGATGGAGATACCGACGCTGTTGATTGGAGAATGTTGATGCATCTTCTGCAATCTCCTTCGCTACCTTCATATAAAATTTCTATTGATTCAAGAGGGATTGTTAGATTTTCTGTTTCAGAGATTCTTCTGATTATCCTTTCAATGTCCTTTTTTTCTAATAACTTAAACCTAAACATTGCACACCTTGATTGGATTGGGTCAATTATTTTGCTTGAGTAATTGCAAGATAGAACAAACCTGCAAGTTGCAGAGTAATTCTCCATAGTTCTTCTTAATGCCTGTTGGGCTTCAGGTGTCAAAGCATCTGCTTCATCCAGGAAGATTACTTTGAAAGGTACGTTTCCGAGTGCTTTTGTCCTCGCGAAATTCTTCACCTTCTCTCTTACAACATTAATTCCTCTTTCGTCTGATGCGTTTAATTCAAGATAATTATCTCTCCAATTGTTCTTGAAAAGTTCTTTTACAACTATCAGTGCTAAAGTGGATTTTCCAGTTCCTGCTGGTCCTGCAAATAGCAAGTGAGGTATGTTCATCGAGGCTGTCAGTGCTTCGACTCTTTTAATAATATTATCTTGGCCTACAAGTTCATTGAATTTAGAAGGCCGGTATTTCTCAGTCCAGATTTCACTCACCATGTTTTATAGAATCTCAATTTCCTTATAAAGATTTCTGTGATTTAGGAGAGGTTTATGATGCGAAAGCGTAGCAGTGTCCTCTATTCCAGTTAGATAAACTAAGACAGATATCAGATATTTCATTAAAGAATTCTCTTGCTAATTTAAGAGACTTTTTGGAAGGGTTTTCATTTTTAATTATTTTCTGAATTGTAGATTTATCTTTTCTAATCTTTGTTAAAGTTCTAACTGGTTCATATTCATTCCTATAATCTACAAATTCGCGAAGAAGTTTATAATAAGCGTGCCTTGTTTCCCAATCCTCGAGAATATCCCCTCTTGTAACTAATTTTTCAAATATGTTTAGTAGATTTATCCCTTTTTCTAAATGAAATTGTTTTGGGGGGTAGTCTTCTTTATTTCTAAATATTTCTAA
>JAHKAF010000055.1 GCA_018825865.1 Nanobdellota archaeon
CTTGCTTTTTTAGGATTGCACCCTTCATAATTTCCATCACAGATTTCTTTGAAAATTTCTTGGTCTTTAGCACCAAGGCAATCTTTCTTTGCTTCTGGACATATTGAATCTTCCCATCCATTTGGTGCCAATGAACTTTCTTCACTTCTAAATTTTTGATAAACTTCTAAAGGCCCCATTTTATTTATCTCCCTCATCAAATATTTCTGGTATTTCGTCTATCTTTTTCATCACCTTAGATATCACCTTAGATTTTATTAATTTTATAGATAGTTCTTCTAAGTCTGGAGATCTTCCATTAGGGAAACATCTGAAAAATCTGTTCTCACTAATCCATAGTTTTGAATTTGGGGTTGATTGTCCAGCATATTGATATAGAAATTCTGGAGATCGAATTAATTCATTAAGTAAAATGTCTCCTCCACCATAATTAGCTTGTAATTCGCATACATCTAAATAAGGACATCCGTTATCTTTTCCGTAATCACAATTTGTAGTCATTTTATTTTACTCATATTTATTTTTTAGTCCGAATGTTGTGTGGATATGTAATCCTTGAAGTTCTTCGATTAAAAGTTTGAATGCGTAAGATATCTCGATGTTCTCGACGTTCTTGGTTCCGCAGATAGGGCAAGTTATCTTGTCTCTTATGTTGTCTTCAATTGCGATTGTTCCGCATTTTGCACAGATAGGTAATCTTACTTTGTCAGAGTCATATCTTTCCTTCAACAATAGCGAAGCTCCGTGGGCAACCAGTGCCTGCTGTTCCATTTCTCCAAGTCGAAGTGCACCGCCTCTTGACCTTCCTTCTACTGGCTGTCTTGTAAGTAAAGCCACTTTTCCCGACGCTCTTCCATGCAATTTGTTCCCAACCATATGTTTTAGTTTTAGATAATATAAGTTTCCGACAAAAATTTTCGCAGTCATTCTTTGTCCTGTAACTCCATTATACATAGTTTCTTTTCCATCATATCTTAATCCTAATTCTATCATCTGTTCTTCCAATTCTTTTTTACTGACCCCTGAAAATGGAGTTCCGTCCATAATTTCTCCTTTCAGGCTCCCTACTTTTCCTGCAAGTAATTCTAATAAATAACCCACAGTCATACGGCTTGGCAAACCATGAGGATTGAACATTATATCTGGTCTTATTCCTCTCGCTGTAAAAGGAACGTCTTCTTCCGGGACAATCATACCAACAACTCCTTTCTGTCCGTGTGAGGTAGCAAACTTATCCCCTAACTCTGGAATTCTCTGGTCCCTGGTCTTTACTTGGACAATCTTATTTCCTTCAAAATCTTCTGTAATAAAAACAGCTTCGACAATACCTTTTTCTTCTTGCCTCATTGTTACACTTGAATCTTTTTGCGTCTTTACTGAAATCTCTCTTGCTTCTGACAAGAATTTAGGAGGAGACATTTTTCCAATAAGAACTTCTCCCTCATTAACTTCTACTTCTGGGGAAACAATTCCATCATCTTCAAGTAACCTGTAACTTTCCTCTGTTTTATAACTTGAAGCATCCTTTTCTGGAATTGTAATTTCATCACTTAATCCTCCTGCATAATTCATCTCAACTGCAGAATAAGGTCTGAAATAAAAACTTCTTCCAACTCCTCTGTCTAAACTTCCTTTATTGAACACAAGTGCGTCTTCCATATTGTATCCTTCGTGCGTCATTATCGCGACCATGAGATTCTGTCCAGCAGGGTATGTTTTCAAAGTATCATAAACAAAACTTCTGACAATTGGTTTCTGAGGATATTGCAGAATGCTCACGTCAGTATCAAGTCGGCAGAGATAATTCGCAGCGTATAAGCCAAGTGCCTGTTTCTGTGTCTTACTTCCCCTGTTTAGTCTTGAACTCTGGTCGTGGTTTCCATAAGGAACAAGTGCTGTCACAATCCCAAACAAATCCATACTATCTATTTCCAAGTGGGTGTGGTTTGGCGTTAGTTCATTATCATATAAAGCCACAAGAGCATTTTCCTCCTCTGAAGCATCAAGATATTCAATTATCCCTTGGCTCAGTAAATCTTTCCATGCAATTTCATTATTCTCTAACTGCCTCAAATGTTCTTCTTTTAATCTTGATATTCCATTATCTGCGATGATAAGCGGTCTCAATGCTCTTCCCCTTTCTGTAGAAATTATGACAATTTGTGCAGAAGGATGATTTCTTATACTCATCTGAATCGGTAGCAATCCCTTCCTTCGTTTTTCTCTTATTTTCTTGACAAACTCTTCTGAATTAGTTATACTTCCAATAAAAATTCCATTAAAGAAAACTTCTTGCCCCTCAATCCCTTCTTTGTCAAGACCATCTTCAACTAAAGAGTTTACAAATTTATCTTCATCAAGTTTTGCTCTTGTAGATACTTTAGCAAGAATCGCCAGGTTTTTTCTTAATCCAATTTCTGTTCCTTCAGGAGTTTCAATAGGGCAAAATCTTCCGTAATGTGTTGGATGCAAAGTTCTTGCTAAGAAATTTTCCTGGTCACTTGGAAGCATACTCGCAATTCTTTGTAACTGGGATATTGTGTCGAGGTAATTTGTCTTCTGCATATTTTGTGTAACCCCGCTTCTCTCCCCAGTCCAGCTTCCTGTCGCAATTGCTGACTCAACTCTGTGAGAAAATAATGTTGATTTTGCAATTATTCTAATTGAAAAGAATTTCTTTCTCTTAACTGATTTTTGCAATGAATATTGAATATCTCTGATTAAAATTCCTAAATTAACTCTGAACAACGTTGACAAAAGGTCTCCTGAAAGACGAACTCTTTTGTTAGCGTAATGGTCTTTATCAGTTCTTAGTTCAGGATTTTCTTTGGTTATTAGATATTGTTTTATTAATTTGCATAATGTCACGGCCTTTTTTCCCTGGTCTTCTTTTTTAACCCCGATATGAGGGAAAAGATAAGCATCAATTCTCTGTCTTACACGGTCAAGGATTTCTTTTTTAGTTCCTTGGAGGTTTGTCTTTTCTGCAATATACATCATTGCTTCTTCTTTAGTTGCGAGATTTACAAACTCATAAAGATTAACGATTACACTATCTGTTTTCTTACCAATATATTTTCCAATGTCAGACTCTTTTGTTAATCCGAGTGCTTTCAGGAGAACTATCGCAGGGATTTCTTTAAATCTGCTGAAAGAAACATTAAATATCCCTTCTTTGTCCTCGGTAACTGTTACAGGAATTCTATAAGTTCCTTTTAGTGAGAATAATTTTAGAACAAGATCTCCCTTGTTATTTGTCTCGATGAACGGCTGATTTTCTGCAAGGTCTTCTGCCATAACCATTACTCTCTCGTTTCCTTTGATTATAAAATATCCCCCTGGGTCAAGCGGGTCGCTGTAATTTTCGATTAGTTCCTTTTCTGATAAATTATGTGAATTACATATCTCACTTTTTATCATAATCGGGATTTTTCCGATTTCAACATTTTCTGAATCAACTTGGCCGTCCTTTTTTACAGTTATTTCTAGAGAAACTGGGGCTGAATAAGTTAATTTCCTCAATCTTGCTTCGTAAGGCATAATAAAAGATGAGCTTCCATCAGCTTCGATAACTTTTGGTCTTCCAACTTTTAATTTCCCCAAGTTTATTTCGAAATCATCACCTTGGATTGTTTCTGAAATCTCGTCGACAATTTCCTGCATTCTTATATTAATGAAATTGTTAAAAGAAGTTATATTTGATTCTATCAAAGAATGCTCTTCTAAATATTTCTTTACAATTAAGTGATTATTCTTTTCCATCTTATACAACAACTCTAAAATAAGTATTTATTTTGCCATCTTTTTTTCTTTCTATCTTAATTATGTCACCCATTTCACATTCCTCTGGCAAAGCAGGATCATTAAGTAAAATTTTTGGTAGTTGCGCCTTTGATACATTTAATTCATTTAGAAGTTTTTCAGACTCTTTTTCGTTAAGTTTGGTGTGTTTTGGTTGAAGGATATGCATCTTAATATTTAGGAGTTTTATCGTCGGTAACAGAGAAAAATTGTATAGTTTACACTCACGTAAAATTTTAACAACTTTTCAATAATAAAAGATACTTAAATTTGGTTTAAAAATGTTTTGGTAAAAGAAAAAATGACCCCAGAGGGATTCTCACGTGAGAACACGAAGTTTTCTCGTGCACTTTCCTTTTTGAATATTTTATTTAAACCGATTGTGTTCAAATCCCAAATGGCCCCGGAGGGATTTGAACCCCCGACACCTGGATTACTTCATTAGTTTATCTTGTAGGACAAACCAATCATGTAAAAGTCCAGTGCTCTGCCAGGCTGAGCTACGGAGCCATCCTGTCTCCTTACTCTGACGCTCGTCGTCCTTTTAATATTGAACCGAACGCTTCGCATAGAGCTACGGAACCATTAAGATATTGAATTAATTTTGGTTTAAAAGTTTATGCTTCAATTAAAAAATTAGATTCACTTTCGCCCATTA
>JAHKAF010000056.1 GCA_018825865.1 Nanobdellota archaeon
GGCAGAATTTCTCCCGATCGATGACTTTTCAATAAGGCCAGTCGCCACAGAGATTTCTTCTTCTGAGAGCATATCGGAATATTTTTCAATAAACCGATTAACTGCCTTTTCTGCTCTGGAATGGATATCAAATCGATCAGCCAAATAAAGCAATCCCCTAATCATTTTAATCAATCGGCTGTTAATTTGATAATTACTTTCCAAGGAACGTTCTCTGTTTGATTCAACAAACATTCTTCTCGCCCACCAGGTATACTGGATAATTTTTTGAACGAGGGACTGCCTGATATTTTCTTCGGAGGGCTTTCCTAAATCAAGAAGCATATTCCGACCAAATAAGCATTTTGCCTTATTAAGTATTAACCCAAGCTGATAACATCCGTGGGTGCCGATTGTAAAAAGGTTCGGGTCTTTTGGAATTTCATCCCAGCAGATAAAGGAAAGGTCAACAAGCACTTCTGATTGCCTTAACAGCTGACGAACATCCTTGATTTTACCGAGATCAAATTCTTTGATAATCGCCACCAAATCTATATCAGAAAAAGGTGTTGTATCCCCTTTCTGAACAGACCCAAGCAAAAGAATACAAAAAAGATTGTCGCCGAAAATTCCTTTCAGATTCTCAACCAATCTATGAACAAAATCATCCATAATTTCACCTCCTGTCTATATTAAACCGAATAATTCTTCGTTATGAAAAGCGTCTCTGGTTTTTCTGAATTGAGCCAAGAGTTTTTTAATCTTCTTGCCCTCGAAATCAGCGAGAGCGGCTTCGATATCGGTTATCTTTTCCGCACCATAGATACGATAGGCCATCTTCGATATCAGCTTTATCAGATTCAAATCAAGAACTGATTCTTTTTTAGTCCAGTTTATTGCCGTGGCCAACAATAATCTTACTGATTTCTGACCATATTCCGAAACCAAATTATCAGAAAGATATTGTTCTCCTTTCAGCGATTTTCTGCCTGGAGCTAAATAATATGGAGGGATAATCAAAAAAATATCTCTTTGATCAATCAGATGGGATATTATCATGGAAAAACAACAAGCCATCAGATTTTTATTTCCTCCAACAAGAATCGTGGATTCGTATCCGTAGCGGCACAGAATTGGCAAAAACATCTGCCAGACGAAATCAACATCAAGGAAAATATTTCCTTCGCCAGTCCACAAAGCTAAAGCCGAAGGCCTTGATCTTGAAATCAAGAATTTATAATCCTTAAATTTCAAAATCATAGCTTCTATTTCTTTGATGTAAAAAGAAGGAAATACCTTCTTTAGCCCAATAGATGCTGGAAAATTAAACAAATAAACCAATTCCCGGAACTCTCTCACTTCTGAATTACATAACCTACAATACATTTTACCCTTATCAACAACACAAAGGGTCCTAGAGGGTGAAATATTTTCAGCTTCGGCCAAACTCTCAACTGCTCCGCATTCACATTTTATAACCGAAGCCATCTCCCTAGAAATATAACCACTCTTCTGAAGTTGATTGAAAAATAAATTAATCCAGGATATATTTTCTTCCTGATCATCTCTCCAGATAAAATCTGGCGTAATGCCAAGAATATCCAAAGACGACAGGTATCCAGAAACATGTTTTTCAGTATCTTGGTTATAAAGTTTCGATCCATTCGCATTCAATGACAATACAGTTTTCCTGCCCAATCTTTTGCCAAAAGCATCCATTAAAAACGGCGTTGTATTTAATCCTACACTCGGCCTATTCATAGGGGTGATAGGCAAAGTCGTAACACACTCTCTTGATTCGATCATCTCCATCACCTCCATTTTTATATTGTTAATTTGCTTTCTATATTTTAATGACAAATCGTAAAAATGTCAAACAAAAAACCGCGTAACAATACGGGTTTATAATATATCTCTAGGAAAAATATCTAAAAAGTTCGAGTCCCATTCTCGGCATCAGAAAACCGAAAATGAGATTTGGCTTATTTAAGCCCTTAAACAGGTCTCTCGAAAGACGTATATGCTTGCTCCGCGGGTGGAACAAAGTTAGAACTTGGTATTTTGATAAATTACCTTCCGTTGGTTGGACAATACCAAAATCTGTTTAATGATTATTGTAAATATTTTTTAATATTCTTTTTATGTCCTTCATAAGTTTTAGCACAATAGATCTCTCTATTATTATCATGAAGATAATAAAAACAGTTGGTTTCGATTGGATTTAAAACCGCCTCAATGGCGTCAATCCCCGGATTGGCAATCGGATGTGGCGGAAGCCCCTTATAAAGATAAGTATTGTATTCTGAATCAATTTTCTTGTCTTCTACTGCAATCGGAGTCCACCAATTTTCAATTCCTTTATAGAATCCATTTCGGATATAACAGCTGTCTTTTTCTTGTTCGCAATCGCAGGGCCATTGTTCTTTATTGCCCAAACTATGGCAAAGATCATCAAAAGCTAATTCACTGTCCCTAGCGTATTGAAGCGTAGCGTCAACTTCTAATTTCATATCATCAAGCAGACGATTCCAAATAATGCCGGCGATTAAAGGCATATCGTCTTTTCCACCCGCTTCTCTTTGAATAATTGAAGCGATTTTTAAAGCGGTTGTCCATTTGATATTTTCTTCAACAAATTTATCAGAATAAGGCGAAAACTTTTCATTGAATTTATTGATAAATCTCTGGGCGATTTCAAGTCCGGTTTCGTTTATTGGAATAAGATAAGTATCAGGGAAATATACTCCTTCAAGATAATCATATTCCATAGCTGTATATTTAGTGATCCAATCGCTTTTTTCCTGTTCATTCCAATTTAAGGTTTGGGCAAGAATTTCAGCAATCTGTTCTTTTCTTAATCCTTCGGGAATGATGACCCATTTCATATACGGACCCCGCTTAAATACTTTAACAATCTGCCAGACATTCATTGACTTGGATATTTTATAGGCGCCGGGCTCTATCTTGCTATCACGAAACACAATATGGAAAGCGGCTTCGTTTTTAATAAATCCCTGTTCTTTTAATTGTCCTGCTATTTCTTTTGAATCGTCGTTACCGATAGTAATTGTGAATTGTTCCAATTCCGTCTTGCTTTGTGGAGCCGAAAATAAGCATTGATATACTCCAATAAAAATCAATATTACTATAATTACTCCGCTTATAATTGCAATTTTTTTATTGCTAGTCATAGATTAAATCTTAAATAAATTTAAAACCTGCTTTGATTATAGCAGGTTTTAGTAATTAAGAAAATCGGAGCTCTCTATACTTTATTATGCTCCGCGGGCTGGAGCAAGTTAGAACCTATTTGTGCGTAAATTAATAAAACAAAGCCCCCTTAAATTAGAGGACTTTGTTTTATTAACTGATTTTCTTTATTGGCTCACTGCCGCCTCGGCGTCTATTAGGCCCAAGCCTTGTTCATCGCTAGTCAACCCAATCAGCCATTCAGCTGTTGCTTCTAATCTTGTTTTAACTTCGGTTGGACTACAACTCTCGTCTAAATCTGTATCGCATTTTAAGTTAGAATCAGCCAATATCAAAGCTACTGTTCCTGCCACGTGAGGCGTAGCCATTGAGGTCCCGCTGCCAATATGATAATCTTCTCCTTTCCAAGTAGAATTAATGGCTTGACCAGGAGCTGCTAAATCAACTTCTTCGCCATAAGAAGAAAAATAAGCTAAATCATCTGTGTTATCAGTCGCAGACACGGCAATCGTCTCTGGATACTTAGCAGGATAATAAATTTTGCCATCGGTTTCGCCGTCATTTCCGGCGGCCGCCACAATAGTAATACCAGCATTATAAACAGTAATTATAGCGTCGTGGTAAGACTGAACATCTGAAGCGGTGCCTAAGCTCATATTAACTACTTGCATATCATTCTCAATCGCCCACTGCAGCCCTTCAATGACATCTGAAAGAAAACCAGAGGCTCTGCGGTCTAGAACCTTGA
>JAHKAF010000057.1 GCA_018825865.1 Nanobdellota archaeon
CAAATTTATCAATTTCTAAGAAAACATCAATAACTTGAGATTTTTCTCTTTCGTTCTTGGCAATATGGGCTATTGGTCTTAATTCTTTTGAACTCATCATTTCAGGTTTTACCCCTTTAATTAATTCTTGTCTTGCTTGTAATTCTGTTAGTCCCCCATCTTTTACCTTTTTATCTAATGCTATTATTTTTGGCACTAAATCATCACTAGGAATTTTCCATACAGGAAAATAAATTCCTTCGGAAAGTTTCATTTTATTATAATGAGCATAAGGATTTCTGAGATAAGATTTTCTATCCTCCAGAAACTTAAATTCTTCATCAGAGATAAATTGTTTTACCCTAATCAAGGCTCTCCTAAAATTCATTTTTTCTAATTCTTCATCCTTCACCCCTTCCATAAATAATTTTTCTTTAGCAATATTCTCCAACAATATCCCCATTAAAACTAAAGAGGCGTTGTAAAAACCTCCCGCAAGTAAAAAATAAGTTTCAAAATATAATGCTCTTAAGTGTGGCTCCATGAAAGGTAATTCTTCATTAGGTAATTTATCAAGCATCTTTGATAAAATATCCTTTGTTCTTTCTAATTCTGATTTAATTAACGCTTCCTTATTCAAATAGATTTTTTGTTTTTCACTAGCCATCTTTCGATTAAAACAACGTCCTCTGCTTCAGATTACCATAAGCATTCTTCCAGGTTATCCAGGTCTTCCTGAAAATTCCCTTGTCTTTGTGTTTGCCTGCGTATTTCTCAAGGAACTTCTGTGTCAAAGGGTCAGAAGTATAACCCGAGCCAATTTCCTCGCCGTACTTTTCCCTGATTCTTTCCATCTCTTTCTCCCTCTCGCTCTTTGCAAGTATCGACGCTGCAGCAACAGCAATATGATTTCTATCTGCCTTGTGCTCGCATGAAACCTCTAAATTAGAAAGATTCTTTATTCTCGCCCTCAAAAAATCACTCCACTTAATCAAACTCACCGACGGACAATCAACAATAACTTTCATCTTGCCAAAACCCTTATTTATTTTATTAATTATCCTCGCGCATGCAAACGCCTCAAGCTCGTTCAACTTTGTCCCATTAGAATTTTCACTATCAATCTCATCAGGATAAATAATAACAACCTCAAAAGCCTCTACCTTCTCTCTAATCACCTCAGCCAAAAACTCCCGTCTCTTCGGTGTTAGTTGCTTGGAATCCTTAACACCCAATTTTTTCAACTCATCCTCTGTACTTTTATCTAACAAACAACCAGCCAAAATCATCGGTCCAATCACAGGTCCCCGCCCAGCATCATCAATTCCAAGGATTAACATACAATCAAAAAATGAAGTTGGTTTTTAAGTTTTGTTGTGAAAATTGTTCACTTCGTTCGGATGATTAGGAGTAGTTAATAGAATAACTTTGTGCTCAGTTACCCACCATATAATGTGAAGCGATTAATTGTGAGCACTACTTTTATAAATAAACTCCTCTTCTTTTTTTCAAGAGGTGAAAAATGGTTTGGCTTGAAGTTGAAACTAAAGTTAGAATAAAAGACGTGAAAGCTCTTCGTGAGAAGATTAAGAAGATTGCGAAATTTGAAAAAAAAGAGGCGCGAGGAGATGATTATTTTGCTCTGCATAGAAAGTTCCGACGGCATTCTTATCCAAAAAAGGCATTCAGAATTCGGAAAAAACCTGACAAGTTTGAGGTCAATTTTAAGAAATGGTTGACTAAATATTGGGATGATGAAGTTGTTGTCAAACAAGAATTTGAGTTTATTTTGAAAGATAAAGAACAAGTTGAAAATCTGCTTGCCCTGTTTAAGGATTTGGGTTTTGTCGAATGGATAAAAAAGAGAAAAACTTCAGAATCATATACTCACAAAAAAGACAAGAGGATTGTTATAGAGATAAACAAGGTGGAGCATCTGGGATATTTTATGGAGATTGAATATCTTGCACAACCATCAGAAATGGAAAAAGCAAAAAAGAAAATTCATGAAACCCTAAAAGAATTAGGAATCGACAAGAAAGACATTGACAACACCGGTTATACAAAAATGCTCTGGGAAAAGGGAATTAAAGATAAGAGGTATTGGTGGAAATGGTGAAGAAATATGTCGTTAAGAGATCAGGAAAATTTTGGCCAAGTGAAGAGATGAAAAGAATTGCATGGGTCAGCGACGATAAAATCTATAAAGAAGCTGAAAAAAATCTTATCAAGTTCTGGGAAAAGTTAGCTAAGGAAGGAATCACTTGGGAGCAAGAATGGAATGAAACTTATTATGAAAAACTTCCTTACTTCGAATGGTTCAAAGGCGGGAAACTTAATTTCTGTGTGAATGCTGTTGACAGGCATTTGGATAAGGGAAGCAAAACAGCTTTGATTTGGATTCCAGAACCACTTAATGAAAAACCAATAAAAATAACTTATGCAGAACTTTATGAGAAGGTCAATCGTTTTGCAAATGTATTGAAAGGCCTCGGGGTAAAGAAACACGATGTTGTCTCAATTTATTTGCCGTTGATTCCAGAGGCATTGATTGCAATGCTTGCCTGCACAAGAATCGGGGCAATACATTCTGTTGTGTTTTCCGCATTTTCTGCAGAGGCTCTAAAAACACGAATTCTCGACGGTAATGCAAAAATTTTGATTACTGCTGATGGTTATTACAGAAGAGGTAAAAAAGAATACTTAATCAAAAAAGCAAAAAAAGCAGTCAAAGGAACTGATATTAAAAAAATTATAGTTGTTAATAGGTTAGGGAAAAAAGTTTTTGGGAGAAAATATCTTGATTTTAAAAAAGAATTGGGAAAAGCTGAAACCTATTACAAACCAGAAATTATGAATTCAGAAGATATTATGTTTATACTTTATACATCTGGTACAACAGGAAGACCAAAAGGAGTCATTCATGATATAGGGGGTTATGCTGTTCAGGCTTACTGGACTTCAAAATGGAATTTCAATTTGCACGACGACGATGTGATGTGGTGCACTGCAGATATAGGATGGATAACTGGGCACACTTATGCATTTTACGGACCATTACTTAACGGCGCAACCACTTTGATTTATGAAGGGGCGCCAGACTTTCCAGATCCTTCGAGATGGTGGAAGATTATCAAAGAAAACAATGTAAGTGTTTTTTACACAGCCCCGACAGCAATCAGGATGTTTATGCGATTTGGAGATAAATATGTTAGTAAGCACAAATTAGATAGTTTAAAAATTTTAGGAACTGTCGGAGAACCAATTGACAAAGGTGCTTGGATGTGGTATTTCAATAAAATTGGCAAAGGGAGATGTCCTGTGATAGATACATGGTGGCAAACTGAAACAGGAGGAACTTTAATCAACGCACTTCCTGGGGTTGGACCATTCGTGCCTACTATTTCTGGAAGAAGTTTCCCTGGAACAAAACATATTATCGTCGACGATAAAGGAAAACTAAGTCAAGAAGGAAAAACAGGAAATTTGGTTCAGGTTAGCCCATTTGCACCTGGAATGTTGCACGGAATTTACAAAAATCATAAAAAATATGCAGAAACTTATTGGAAAAGATTCAAAACAAAATATGACACCAGCGACGGCGCTTATCTAAATAAAGGACTAATAAGAATAACAGGAAGAACCGACGATGTAATGAAAGTTGCAGGCCACAGACTTACAACAGCTGAACTTGAAAACGCACTAAACAACCATAGATTAGTCAATGAATCTGCAATTGTTCCAACCCCACATAAAATTAAAGGACAAGTTCCTGTTGCGTTTGTTGTATTAAAAGGTAGAAAAAAAGGTTCAGAAAGACTTATTAAAAAATTAAAAAAACATATAGATAAAGTAATTGGTCCAACTGCACGTCCTGAAAAGATTTACTTTGTCCAAGACCTTCCAAAAACACGAAGCGGAAAAATCATGAGGAGAATTTTAAAGAGTATTATAAACAACGAAAAACCTGAAGGACTTACGACTTTGGTAAATCCAGAAATTGTTAAGGACATAAAAGGGTTGATAAGCGAGGAGGGTAAATGAAACTAAACATTCTAATTGGAGGAAAAGCAGGGCAAGGAATAAATAAGGTGTCAGAAATTGTATCAAAGATATTGGTGGCCGAAGGTTATTTTACATTTAATTACAGAGATTATCCGTCGCTGATTCGCGGAGGGCACAACTTTAATGTGCTTTGTGTTTCAGATAAAAGAGTCGGAAGTATTGAGAGTAAATTTGATATTATTGTTGCAATGGATGAAAACACAATTAAAATACACAAGAACCAATTAAAAAAATCAGGAGTTATAATAACTTACAAGAGTTTTGAGAAAGATGAATTAGGCAGAAACATTAATCTCGCTCTTGCAGGTGCACTTGCGAAAATATTCGGAGTGTCTAAAAAAATCCTAATCACAAACATAAAAAAAGAATTTGACAATAAAGACTCTCTTGCTGCTGCAGAAAAAGGTTACGCCTCAAGGGAAAGCAAGTTTACCTTAAAAAAACTTAATAACAAAATTTCTATCATGACTGGAAGTAAGGGCGTTAGTCAAGGGGCAATTAATTCTAACATCGATTTGTATCTTGCTTATCCAATGACTCCTGCAACAGGAGTTATGAATTTATTAGCTTCTGACCAGACAAAAAACAAACTAATGATGTTCCAATCAGAAAATGAAATTGCCGTCGTGAATCAGGCACTTGGAGCAAGTTTTGCAGGGGCAAAAACAATGATTGGAACTTCAGGGGGAGGTTATGATTTGATGACAGAGGGATTAAGTTTGCAGGGCATGTCAGAAATTCCTTTGGTAGTTTATCTTTGTTCACGTCCAGGACCAGCAACAGGAATTCCAACTTACACTTCACAAGCAGATTTAGATATTGCATTACGGGGAGGACACGGAGAATTTTCAAGAGTGGTTATTGCGCCAGGAGACCCAATTGAATCTATCGAAAAAACAAACGAAGCATTTTATCTTTCTGAAAAATTCGGCTGTCTCTCAATTGTTTTAAGTGATAAACACCTCGCTGAATCTGAATTCTCATCTGATAGAAAACCAAACAAAACAATTCCAGTTAAAATCAATCGAAAGATTCCCGGGAAAGATGTTATCAAAGCTTCATCTTATGAATGCGACAAATTCGGCAATACAACAGAAGACGCAGATATAGCAGAGGTTAATGCCAATAAAAGAATAGAAAAATATAAGCAAATCCAAAAAGAGAGCAATAAGTTTGAGATGATTAAGATTCATGGAAAGAAAAACTCAAAGAACTTGATAATAGGTTGGGGCTCAACAAAAACCGCAATTCTCGACGCTATTGAAGGAGAAGATTTCAAATTTCTGCAAGTCCTTTATATGAAACCTTTGTCAAACAAAATCAAAGATGAAATTCAAAAAGCAAAGAAAGTCATACTCATAGAACAAAATTTAACAGGACAGCTCGGAAGACTTATCCGAGAAAAAACAGGAATCAAAATCGAACATCGAATCCTGAAATACGACGGCAGACCTTTTTATTTCGATGAATTGAGAGATAAATTGAAGGGGGTAGTGGGGAGATGAATAGAGAAGAAAGATTTTTCTGGACAGGAGCACTATTTGGGTTGATGGCAGGGATTATAG